>JAYTML010000201.1:0-7833 GCA_043728655.1 Chthoniobacter sp.
CCATCTGCATCGCCTGCCATCTGCCGCAGGGCCAGGGCCAGGAGGGGCTCGCTCCGCCGCTCGCCGGCTCGGAGTGGGTGGAAGCTCCCGAAGGCCGCCTCATCCGCATCGTCCTCCAAGGCGTCGCCGGAAAGATGGAAGTCGCTGGGAAAACCTACTCGCTCGACATGCCGGGCCTCGGAGCGGCACTGACCGACGAGCAGATCGCACAGGCCCTCAGTTACATTCGGCGATCCTTCGGCCACGAGGAGCCGGTCGTCGAAACCGCCACCGTCGAAAAAATCCGCATTAGCACAAAAGACCGCGGCGCATCGTGGAGCGCGGAAGAGCTGAAGCAGATTCATTGAGCTTCAATGCGCGGGCAGCGCGGGCCTGACGCTCGGATGCTTCGCTCCGGGTTTACGCATTGACACGCCCCGCGCGAATCCCTCGCAATCCGCCGATGAAATTCGAGCCCCTCGATTTCGCGAAAATCCGCACCTACCCAGTCGCCGAGCGCGCGAACAAAGTGAACGTCGAGGCCTTCTCGACGCCGCACGTCGCGGGCGGATCCCTGTCCTCATTTCTCGCCAGCCTGCCGGATTTTCTCGCGGTTCAGGATTTCAGGAAGACGGTCGCCGCCGTCGCCGAAGCCGTGCGCAACGAGCGGCCCGTCCTGCTGATGATGGGCGCGCATTCGATCAAGGTCGGGCTCAACCCCGTCTTCGTCGCCGCCATGCGCCGCGGCATTCTCAGCGCCGTCGCATTCAACGGCGCGGGGGCGATTCACGACTTCGAGCTGTGCTACCAGGGCGAGACCAGCGAGGACGTGCAGCGCGGCCTCGATGACGGCAGCTTCGGCATGGTCGATGAAACCGGGCGCCGGATGAACGCCGCGCTCGCAGACGGCGTCGCGCGCGGACTCGGCGCAGGCCGCGCGCTCGGCGAAGCCGCCATCGCCGCGAAGTTCCCAAACCTCGGCCTCTCCATCCTCGCCACCGGCGCGGCGCTCGACATCCCGGTGACGGCGCACATCGCGATCGGCACGGACATCATCCACCAGCACCCGACCACAAGCGGCGCGGACCTGGGCGAGGCGTCGTATCGAGACTTCAAGACGTTCGCGGCGGTCTGCGCGCGGCTGGAGGGCGGCGTCGTCCTGAACGTCGGCAGCGCCGTCATCATGCCCGAAGTTTTCCTCAAGGCGCTGACCATCGCCCGCAATCTCGGCCACAAGGTCGAGCGTTTCACCACCGCCACCTTCGACATGACGCGCCACTACCGCCCCTCCGAGAACGTCCAGCGCCGCCCGACGAAGCTCGGCGGCCAGGGATTCTACATCGTGGGCCACCACGAGATCATGATCCCACTGCTTTTTGCCGCGATCACCGAGGAACTCGCCCAATGACCCGCGACCGCGTCTCCCAGCTCCTCGCTGCATTTCAAGGCAAGCGCATCCTCGTCATCGGCGACCTGATGCTCGACGAGTTCCTGTGGGGAAAAGTCTCCCGCATTTCGCCGGAGGCGCCCGTGCCGGTCGTCGAGGTCGTGCGCGAGGAATACTTCCCCGGCGGCGCGGCAAACGTGGCGCGAAACCTCGCGGAATTTTCCAAAGGCACCCGCATCATGGGCGTCACCGGCATGGACCGGCACGCGGATCATCTCCGCGAACTGCTCAAGGGTGAGGGCATCCGTGTGGACGCGATCCAGTCGCACGCCTGCTATCAGACGATCGTGAAAACGCGCGTCATCGCGCGGCAGCAGCATGTGGTGAGGATCGACCGCGAGAAGCGACTGCAGCTGCAGCCCGAGCATGCAGCGGCGGCGCTCGCACAGATCGAGGCGCTGCTGCCCGAGACCGATGCGATCATCGTCGAGGACTACGGCAAGGGGATGCTCTCACAAAGCTTCGCGGCATCCGTCTGCGAACTGGCGAAGCGCGCGGGCAAGATCATCGCGGTCGATCCGAACCCAAACAATCCCCTCTCCTGGCAGCACGTCACCGTGATCAAGCCGAACCGCGCGGAAGCCTTTGCCAGCGCTGGTTTGCCGCCCTCGGAACCGGACGACTCGCCCGCCGCGGACGCCGCGCTGCTGGAGGTCGGGCGCGTGCTTTCGGAGAAATGGGACACCGAGAATCTGCTCATCACGCTCGGCGAACACGGCGTGCTGCTCTTCCGCCACGATGCCCCGCCGTACCACGCGCCGACGCGAGCCCGCGAGGTCTTCGACGTCAGCGGCGCGGGCGACACCGTCATCGCGCTTTTCACCCTCGCGCTCAGCGCCGGCGCGACGGCTGCGGAGGCGGCGGAAATCGCCAATCACGCCAGCGGCATCGTGGTCGGGAAACTGGGGACGGCGACCGTGACGCCGGTCGAGTTGCTGGCGAGTTTCAATGACTGATTGAGCCAGCGCCGAGGCTCATCCGAGCTTCTGCGTGCCCTTCGGCCCCTCGGCGGGCGCATGCACGGGCATCACGGCCGTGCGCGGATGCATGACGCCGGGAACCGGCTTGGGCACGACACCCGCGGGCGGCGGCACCGCCGGCCGACTCGGCCCACTCGGCGCGACCGTCGGGGCCTTTGGAAACGGGCGGACACCGCTGCTGTTCGCCACCGGCACTTTGGAGACGACAGTCGGAGCCGACACGAGCCTCGATGGCTGAGCGAGCGGCTTGGCAGCCGGATAGGGAGTGCCGCTCGGCGCGCCCAGCGGAGCCGAGGGTTTCATCAGCGGCACGGTGGGCCGGCTCGGCAAGGATGGCGGAGCCGCCGGCGCGCTGACCGGCGCGGGCCGCGCGACCGCGACGGCCGCCATTGCCGGTGCTTTGGCCACGCCGGGCACATCCACAAACGCCACTGTCTCGACGTTCGGCCGCGCCTTCGCCAGCTCCGCCTTCACCGATTCCCACGCCTTTTGCAGATTGTCCCGGTCGCGGCGCAGGATGGCGAATTCGCCTTTCAGCCGCGCGATCTCCTTCTCGAGACCGATCTGCGACTGCTTAAGCGCCTCGCGCTCGGCCACGACTTTCGCGAATTCCGAGCGCGACACCACCTGCTCCGGCTGATCCCCCGGCTTCGCATCGGCCAGGGCCGACACCTCCTCCCGCACCGCGGCCAGCATGGTCCGCAACTCGGCATTCTCCTGCCGCACGGCACTGATCTCTCCCCGCGTCGGCACGGAATCGTCGCCCGCGCCGGCTTCCTCCGTCGCCGGATCAAAGTCACACTCGACCGAGCCAAAGGAAATCCTGCACGGCTCGCGCAGATGAAAATCCGTCGTGAGCTCGCCGTTCACAAAAGTGCCGTTCGTCGAGCCGCGATCGTGCAGCCGGTAGTGGCCCTCATCGAGAATCAGCTCCGCGTGGAATCCGGAGATCGTGCGGTCGATGATCTGCACGGTATTGAATGGCAGGCGGCCGATGGTGATGCGCGAGCCCTGCAGTTTCACGGAGCTGGGCTGGTCGTTTTCTGGAAAGGGAATGCGGATGGATGCCATAGGAAGGTTGGGGTTTGAGCGTTGACGGTTGCTTGGTTTCACCCGGCATCGAACCGGATGCAGCTTGTGACAAGTTCGGGGGCGGCGCGTTCGGTGGACGCATCCTCCAGCGGACTGGCCCAATCTCCGCCCGTCTCCCGCACTCCGCAAATTCCGGCGCCGCCTAGACCGCGTCCTTCCAGCCCGCGCGATAGGTGCGGCGCACGAAGGCGCTGGCTTCCGCCGAGTTCGTGAACTTCAGCGCCGCGGCATCCCATTCAAGCGTGGTCTGCGGAAAGCGGGAGGCCACGCTGCCGAGCAGCACGGACTCGGTGAGCGGCCCGGCGTAGTCGAAATTCGCGCCCGTCTTTCCCTCGCCGAGCACCGCATCGACGAACTGCTTCCAATGGTTGCCGCCCGCGACCTCGGTGATGGCGCGTCCTTTCACCGCCTCGCCCACCAGCCGCGGCATGCCCACATGCGGGAGCACCATCACACCCTCGGTGCCGAGGAAAATGCTCCCCTGATCCGGCAGCTTGTCCTTCTCATTGGCCGCGTCTTTCGCGAGCTCCTGGATCTCCGCGGGCGGGCGCTGTTTGCCGTCGTACCAGACGACCGGCACGGTCTTTCCCTCGGTGAATGCGGTGCCGGGAAACACGTAGCGGACGATCGCGTCCGTCGCCCATGAATGCGCATTCGGCGCGGCCCCCTCGCTCCGCACGCTGACCGGCGCAGTGAGCGCGAGCGCCTTGAAAACGGGATCGAAAATGTGGCAGCCCATGTCGCCGAAAGTGCCGGTGCCAAAGTCGAGCCGCTTGCGCCAGTTCCCCGGATGATACCAGCCGCCGCCGATGAACGGACGCTCCGCGCACACGCCGAGCCACAGGTCCCAGTCGAGCCCCTCCGGCACCGGGTCGGTCTTCTCCGGCATCGCCGCCGTGTCGCCCCACGCCTTGCTGCTCCACGTGTGGACCTCCTTCACCTTCCCGATCGCGCCGTCCTGCACGAGCTGGACCGCCGTGCGGTACTCCCGCCCGCTGTGAATCTGGATGCCCATCTGCGTCACCACTTTTTTCTCCCGCGCAAACTCCGTCAGCCGGCGCGTCTCATACAGACTGTGCGTCAGCGGCTTCTGCCCATAGACGTGCAGCCCGCGCCTCATCGCAGCCATCGCAATCGGCGCGTGCATATGGTCGGGCGTGGAGACATTGACCGATTGCAGGTCGCGCTCCTTTTCCAAAAGCTCGCGGTAGTCCTGATAGATGCGCGCGTCGGGAAATTTCTTTTTGAACTCCGCGGTGCGTTTGAGATCCACGTCGCAGGCCGCCACTACATTCAGCGCCGGATGCGCCGCGAGCGCCGTGACATCGCTCCACGCCATGCCGGCTGCGCCGAAAGTGGCGTGATTGATTTTGCCATTGGGCGACTGGGCGAACAGCCCGCGGGTGACAAAGGGCGCGGCAACCGCAGCGGTGCCGAGATGACGGAGGAAGGAACGACGGGAGATGCGCATGGCGCTTTTGTTAAGTTTTCGACGCCATCCATGCAAGTGCGCTTGCATGAGTTTGCAGTTTTCCGCGAAACCGATGACTGGCGAAAGGTGTAACGAGTCAGCGAAGCCAAGAGTAATCCATGTCGTCCCGTTCGTTGATCCTTTTGCAGATCGATCCCCATGATCCGCCATGTGCTATTCACTTCATATGATTCTCAAAATCGCACCGTTCCACTTTCCAACGCGCCGGCGTGTCATCGCGACGCTCGTCATCGGTGCAATCGGCAGCATCGGCAGCACAGCGAATCTCAGCGCAGCAAATTGGCCGCAATTTCGCGGAGCTGACTCGCGCGGTGTGGCTGCGGACAATGAGCGACTTCCGGAGCAGTGGAGCGAATCGGAAAACGTGGCTTGGAAAGTTGCCGTTCCCGGTCGCGGCTGGTCCAGTCCGGTCGTTTGGGGAGACAAGGTTTTCGTCACCACAGTCGTCAGTGAAGGCGAAACCGAAGCGCCAAAGCCTGGGCTCTACTTCGGCGGCGATCGTCCGACTCCGCCAAAGGACACGCATCATTTTCGCGTCCTATGTTTCGACGTCGCGACGGGCAGGACGCTGTGGGACACGGAGGTGCATCGCGGCGCACCGGGCGGCCCTGTGCATCTAAAAAATACCTATGCTTCCTCAACACCTGCAACCGACGGCGAGCGCGTCTATGCGTCGTTTGGGGACGCCGGCCTTTTCTGCCTGGATTTCAAAGGGACGGTTTTGTGGTCCGCCAATTTCGGCAGCTTTAAGACGCGCTTCGGTTGGGGCGCCGCTTCATCACCGGTGCTGCACAAGGACCGCCTCTACCTCGTAAACGACAACGAGGAGAAATCCTTCCTCGTCGCGCTCGATAAGCGCACCGGGAGGGAAGTCTGGAAGGTGGAGCGGGACGAACCGAGCAACTGGGCGAGTCCATACATCTGGGAAAACGAAAAGCGGACCGAACTGATCACGCCGGGCCGCAATCGGGTGCGCGCCTACGATCTCGACGGGAAACCACTTTGGGAATTGGGCGGCATGTCCACGATTGTGATTCCCACGCCGTTCGCCGGCCACGGACTGCTCTACGTTTGCTCCGGCTACGTCGGCGACAGAATCCGCCCGGTGTTTGCAATTCGGCCCGGGGCTTCGGGTGACATCAGCCTTCGCGAGGGCGAGACTGGAAACGAATTCATCGCGTGGCATCAGCGCACGGGCGCGCCGTACAATCCATCGCCCCTGCTGTACGGCGATCATTTTTACGTCCTTTACGACGGCGGTTTTCTGGCCTGTTCGGACGCTCGCACCGGCGCAGAGATTTACGGCAAGCAGCGCCTCAATGAAGGAGGCATCGCCCAGTTCACCGCGTCGCCCTGGGCCTATGGTGGAAAGGTCTTCTGCCTGAGCGAAGCGGGCGACACCTACGTCGTCGCAGCAGGCTCGACGTACCGCCTAATTCGAAAAAACAGCCTCGGCGAAATGTGCATGGCCACGCCGGCCATCGCCGGGAGCAGCCTCTTCATCCGGACGCTCACCCAGCTTTACCGCATCAGTCCGCACGACTGACGAAAAGACATCCCGGATTTACCTCCTTGGCTGCACCTTCCTCTAGTGCATCGCTTTAACGCGTTAAGAGCACTCCGAAAGCCCAATCGACCGGCGAGCGAAATCCAACATCCATCCCTCCAATGAGAACGCCACGCACAATACTACTCATCCTCCTCACCGCCATGCTGAGTTCCCAATCGGCTCTGGCGCAGGCGAAGACGGTCGCGGAGGCGAGGGCGCAGAGCTATCCGCCGCTGCCGGATAACGTCGAGCGCCGCCCTGTCACCATCTGGAGCGACGGGACAAAAATGGCGGGCGATCTTTACCTTCCGAAAGATCGCAAGCCCGCGGACAAACTGCCCGCGGTTGTCTTCATCTCCGGGACAGGCGGAACAAAGAAAGGCAGCCCGGCACGGATGGCTCCGATGTTAGTGAATAGCGGCTACGTTTTCCTGGCATTCGACTACCGCGGTTGGGGCGAAAGCGATAGCCGGCTGATGATGCTCGAGCCGATGCCAGAGCCGGACGAGAAAGGAGAAGTATCGGTAAAAGCGCGGGCCATTCGCTGGCAGATGGATTTTGCAGATCAATGCGCGGACATTCGCGCGGCGATCTCCTTCGTCGAGGGAGAGCCGGCGGTGGATGCCTCGCGGATTGGCGTCATCGGGACTAGCTACGGAGGCGGGCTGGCGACGTGGATCGCGGCGAATGATCCACGCGTGAAATGCGCTGTGGCACAGGTGCCGGGCATGGGAGGAAAAAACACGGCTGCGGAACGCCGGGCCTACGACTTACTGACAAGGCAAGCGCGCGGAGAGACGGAGCCGGTGCCTTACGAAAATGGCGCGCCTGGCGGCAAAATGGCGAGCTACGCACACATGCGCTATAACATCGCGAAGGGGATCGGCTTCAACCCGATCGAGGCGGCGGAGAAGATCACAGCGCCGATGCTGATCATCGATGCCGGAAAGGAGGAACTGATGGACATCAATCAGAACGGCAAGAGTGTTGCCGACATCCTCAGGGCGAAAGGCACGCCAGTGGACTATCATGTCATTCCCGGGATCGGGCACTACGGCGTTTACAACGAGAAGTTCAAGGAGACGACCGAGTTGGAAGTTGCGTGGCTCGACAAAATTCTCAAAACGCCGGCTGCAGGCGGCACCGCGAAGAGACCGGATTCGAATATTTCCCTCGCGGCGCTACAGGGCGATCTCGAAACAGTGAAAAAGCTGCTGGCAGCCGGGGCCGACGTGAATGCCATGTCCGCTGGCGAGCAAGGATCTACGGCACTCCATATCGCATCCTTTTTCTC
>JAYTML010000202.1:0-12605 GCA_043728655.1 Chthoniobacter sp.
GCGGAGTATTTCGCGGCGAGCGCGCCGACTTTGGCGAGCGTGCCATTGCGGATGCGTCCGCCGGGGAAGCAGATGCCGACCCAGTAAAGGTCGCCCTGCTTCTGCTTGTGGATGCCGACGTGATCGGTCTCCTGATCCTTGATGACGAGGAAGTCGGTGTGCGGCTCAAGCTGGAAGCCGAGGAGCGCCTCGATCTCCTGGAGAAAGCGCTCGTGGCCCCAGTCGGCCATGAGGAATTTCAGCCGCGCCTTCTGCCGCTGATGCCGGTAGCCGTGGTCGCGATAGATCTTGCTGACCGCCTCGATGACGGGCCAGACCTGCTCGGGCCTGAGGAAGCACTGGAGCGTCTGCGCCATCTTCGGCGCCGCGCTGAGTCCGCCGCCGACCTTGATGCCAAAGCCGCGCTCCTCGACGCCATTGACCGTGCGCTTCAGGCCGAAGACGCCCGCGCAATTGATGTCGGGCTGGGCGCAGTGGATGCAGCAGCCGGAGACGCTGATCTTGTACTTGCGCGGGAGGTTGGAAAACTCACGGTTGTCGAGCAGTGCGGCATTCACCTCGAGCATCTGCGGCGTGGCGTCGATGATCTCCTCTGGGTCGATGCCGGCGACCGGGCAGGCTACGACGTTGCGCGCAATGTCGCCGCACGCGCCGCTGGTAGCGATGCCGACGCTGGTGAGCTCGGCGAAAATGGTGGGGATGTCCTCGATGCGCAGCCAGTGGTACTGGATCGTCATGCGCGTCGTGATGTCGCAGAAGCCGTGGCCGAAGCGGTCGGCCAGCTCGGAGAGCTTCTCCGCCTGCGCGGCCGTGAGCTGCCCGCCGGGGAGCCGCAGGCGCATCATGAAGTAGCCGCTGTCCTTCGGCTTCTGGCGATAGACGCCGTACCACTTCATCCGGTCGAAATCGTCCGCGTCGATCGAGGCGAAGCCCGTCTCCGCGTAGCGATAGATGTCGTGGATGACATCGAGACCGTCCTTATCGAGCTTCATCTTCTCCTGCGGCGTGAGCGGGATGAGGCCCTGTTTGACGGCGGCAAAGTTCGGATTGATGTCGATCATGGCTTTGGAAAAAGGGGCGCAAACTATCGGCGAGGTTTTTGAAAGCAAGGCAATAGTCCCTGTATGTCACGCTTGTCGGGGCAGTGTGCATTCCGGCTGGGGGAGGGAAGATAATTTGCCTGCCCCGTTGACAGGCGGGGGTGAGCCGCTACTCTTCGCCCTCTTTTTCCAAACGACCATGAAACGCACCTACCAGCCCTCGAAGCGCACCCGCAAGCAGCAGTTCGGATTTCGCGCACGCATGAAGACGAAAAACGGCCGCGCGATCCTAGCGCGCCGCCGCCAGCGCGGCCGCAAGCGCCTGCTCCCGAAGGGCGTGGAGATTCATTTCAATCGGCACACCCAGGCCTGATTCATTTAGGATTTGAGATTTAGGATTTAGGATTTGAGGCGGGCTGCGCATGTCCGGGACTGAAATCGGAAATCATAAATCGAAAATCATAGATGCCACCGACCCGCCTGCGTTTTCCCAAAGCCGCGCACCTTTGCCGTGCCGGCGAATTTGCAAAGCTGAAACGCGACGGGCGGTCGTTTCATGGGAAGCTGATCGTCTTGAGCGTCCTTCAATCCGCTGAGGAAACCAGCGCGCGGATTGGATTGATCACTTCGCGACGGGTGGGAGGGGCGGTGGTGCGAAACCGGGTGCGGCGGCGGCTGCGTGAGATCGTGCGGGCGGCGCGACCGGAGTTGAAGGCCGGGGTCTGGCTGGCGCTGATCGCGCGGCAGGCTGCGGCGGGTGCGAGTTTCCAAGCGCTGCGCGACGAGTGGACGCTGCTCGCGCAGCGGAGCGCGATCCTTTCCCCATGTTCCTGATCCGCGTATTCATCCGCAGTTATCAGTTTCTCGTGGCGCCGCTGATCCGCTGGATGTGCGGGCCGGGCGGCGGGTGCCGGTTTGAGCCGACCTGCTCCCACTATTTTCTCGAAGCCTGCGAGACGCACGGTGTCTGGCGCGGTGGCTGGCTCGGTGTGAAGCGGATCGCACGCTGCCAGCCATGGGGCGGATTCGGCATGGATCCGGTGCCGCGCTCGCTCGGAGCACGGAGGATCGAAGTCCGAAATCCGAAAACTGAAACCATTTTTTAAGAACGCTTATGGATCGCAAAGGAATCGCAGCCGTCAGTCTCGCCATCGCCGTGCTCATCGGCTGGGTCGTTTTGAACAACCGGGAAATGGCCAAAACTGCCACCTACCAGGCGCAGTTGAAAGCCGCCGCCGCGGAAGCTGCGGCGAAGGAGCCGCCGGCGGAGTCCGCCGCCCCGGCGCCCGCTGCGCCAGCGCCAGAGCATGCCGCGCCGACGGAGCCGGCGGCGGACGAGAAGCGCGAGGCCATGAGCAGCCGGTCGGTCGATTACACGTTTTCAAATCTCGGCGGAGGCATCGCCACGGCGCTGCTCAAGACGCACGAGTCGGAGCGTGGAAAGCGGATGGTGCTGAATGAGTTTGGCAGCATTCCGATCGGCGCGGTGACGGAGGCGGCGGGCGAGGGGACGCGGGTGCCTTTTGAAATGAAGGCCGAGGGCGACACCGTGACCTTTGAGAGGACGGACGCGCGCCAAATCCAGTTGGCGAAAAAATTCACGATCACGAAAACCGCCGACCTCCGTGAGGACTACATCGTCACGCTCGATGTCACTTTCACAAACCGCGGCGCGCAGCCGGTGACGATCCCCAGCTATTTCGTGCATACCGGTTCAGCGGCGCCGGTCCACCAGAAGGACCTCGCGACTTACACCGGGTTCAAGGAGGAGGACGGCAAATTCATCGACGCGAATTACTTCGACTCGGGCTGGTTCCATCCCGAGCGGCCGGTTTACACGGCGTCGCGCGCGGGGATCTCGTGGGCGGGCGTGGCCAATCAGTACTTCACCACCCTGGTCACCGCGCAGCGCCCGCCGCACCCGCCGACGGTGCCGGCGCCCCCTGTCGGCAATGCGGCTTGGGCCACGCGCTTTGTCATCACGGACACCGCTTGGACTGACTCGGGCCACTCCTCCAGCGGCAATTCCGCCACGCGCTACGCCGTCAATGGCGCGCTGGGCATGCCGGCGCTCACGCTCGAACCCGGCGGCTCTTTTACGCAAACCTTCCGGATCTACACCGGGCCGCGCGAATACGGGCGGCTGCGGCTCATGCCGGACGACCAGGCCGAGATCATGAACTTCGGAATGTTCGGCATCGTCAGCAAGACGCTGCTCAACACGATGAACTGGCTGCACGGAAAGTTTGACCGCTTCATCCCGAACGGCAGCTACGCGCTCGCGATCATTGTCCTCACGCTCATCATCAAGTCCCTGCTCTGGCCGATGCAGAACAAGTCCACGCAGTCCATGAAGCGGATGCAGCTCCTCCAGCCGAAGATGACGGAGCTTCGGGAAAAGTACAAGGATGACCCGACCCGGATGAACACCGAGGTGATGAAGCTCTACAAGGACTACGGAGTGAATCCGCTCAGCGGCTGCCTGCCGATGCTCGTGCAGATCCCGATCTTCTTCGGCTTCTTCAGCATGCTCGGCACCGCGGTCGAGCTGCGGAACAGCAAGTTCCTGTGGGTGCAGGATCTCTCGCTGCCGGACACGATTTTTCATATCCCCAACCTCGGCTGGCCGGTCAATGTGCTGCCGATCGTGATGGCGCTGACGATGCTCTGGCAGATGTCGCTTTCGCCAAAGAGCGGCGACCCGATGCAGCAGCGCATGTTCATGTTCATGCCGCTGATCTTCATCGCGTTTTGCTACAACTACGCGTCCGCCTTGGCGCTTTACTGGACGGTGCAGAACCTGTTTTCTGTAGCGCAACTCTATGCGACGCGGAACCAGGCAGCGCCCACGCTGCAAAAGGTGGCCGCGCCTCCAAAGAAAAAATAACGCCCACTCTTTCCCATGAGCCTGAACCCACGAGACACACTCGACACATTGCTGGGGCAGCTCGGATTCGTCTGTGAGGTGAAGGAAATCCCCCACGAGCACGGTCTCACGCTCATGATTTATACGGGGGAAAAGGACCGCCTCCTCGGGCGGAATGGCGCGCTTCTCGAAGACCTCCAGCTCCTCCTCAACCGCATGCTTCAGTCAGGGGACAAGAACGCGGCGCGAGTGCAGGTCGATATCGAGCATTGGCGGGAGATGAAGGACGACGGGCTCGCCCATCGGGTGCGGCAGATCGCGGACATCGTGCGCCAGACCGGGCGGCCGTACCATCTCGAGCCGATGAACGCCTACGAGCGTCGCATCGTGCATAACGCGTTTGCAAACGACCTGGAGATCCAGAGCTGGAGCCCTCCGGACGATTCGCGGCTGAAGCGCATTACGCTGCGCAAACGCCAGCAGGAGTAGAGCCGCTACCCGCCGAGCAGCGACATCTCGGCCTTCGGCTTGCGGGTCTTCACCGTCGCGCGGATCTCGGAGTATCTGTCCTCCCGCACCCGCCACACCGCGCTGATGATCGCCGCCAGTTCGGCATCGCTCGCACCCGCACGCAGCGGGGTGCGCAGGTCGTGGCCGCGGGAGGCGAAAAGGCAGGTGTACAGCCGGCCGTCCGCTGAGAGCCGGGCGCGGCTGCAATCGCCGCAGAACGGCTGCGTCACCGACGAGATGACACCGATCTCGCCGCCGTCCGGTCGGAGGAAACGCCGCGCGACTTCCCCAGCGTAATTCGGCGCGAGCGGCTCCAGCCGGACCGCCTCGCCGAGCCGCGCGATGATCTCCGCCGCGGGCACCACGTCGTCGAGCCGCCAGCCGTTCGTGTTTCCCACATCCATGTATTCGATGAAGCGCAGGATGAAATCGCGACCGCCGAAACGCTCCGCCATCGCCTCGATCTCGCGGTCGTTCACACCGCGCTTCACCACCATGTTGATCTTCACCGGCGCGAACCCCGCGGCCAGCGCGGCGTCGATCCCGCGCAGGACGCGGTGAAGCGGAAAGTCCACGTCGTTCATCGCGCGAAACGTCGCGTCGTCGAGCGAATCCACGCTCACCGTCAGCCGCCGCAGACCGGCGGCGCGCAGCGCGGCTGCCTCCTCCGCGAGCCGCGAGCCGTTCGTCGTGAGCGTCAGGTCGCGCAGTCCGTCGAGCGCCGCGAGCTGCGCCACCAGCCGGTCGAGGTTGCGGCGGAGCAGCGGTTCGCCCCCCGTGAGACGGACCTTTTCCACGCCGAGCGAAACGAAGACGCTCGCCAGCCGCGCGCTCTCCTCGAACGTCAGCACGTCCTCCTTTGGCAGAAAGGCGTACCCGCGGCCGAAGACCTCCTTCGGCATGCAATACCCGCAGCGGAAATTGCAGCGATCGGTGACCGAGAGCCGCAGATCGTGCAGCGGGCGGGCGAGGGAATCGTGGAGAGAGGGGGGCACGGCGGTTGGCTACTGTAAAGACTTCGGAGGATTCCAATCGGCCGGACGGGTCGATTGCGCACCGGTCAGCGTCCACTTCAAGCGGTGCATCGTGTAAGTCTCGCTGGCCCAGTCAAACGTGATGGCCGGTTTGCCATCGCGGAAAAACACCGCGACCTGCGCCGCGGGATCGAGCGCGACGCGGCTGTCGGCCCAGAAGTCATCCTCATGGTCGAAGTAAAACTCCCCCCACTGGCCGCCGGGCTTCCGGTACACGAAACTGGTCGTGAAAAGTTCGACGCTCCAGTTGAACCGCTGGACGATGCACATCTCGGTGCCGTCGGGCGCGACTGCGCGGCTGACGGTGCGGGGCGTGATGATCCGGCGGAGGGAAAGCCCGCCGACTGCCAGGATCGCGATCACCGCGACGGTGAAGAACGTCCGCGCAAGAACCGGCATAAAGTTGGACGGCCTCATCGCCGGCGAAAGCGCCGCCGCTATCCCTTCGCCGCCTTCGCGAAGCGCTCGCTCACGAAATCCCAGTTCACCACATTCTGGAACGCCTTGATGTAGTCCGCGCGCTTGTTCTGGTACTTGAGGTAGTAGGCGTGCTCCCACACATCGAGGCCCAGCAGCGGCACGCTGCCGGTCGAGTAAGGGCTGTCCTGGTTCGGCGAGGATTCGATGGCGAGCTTCCCGTCTTTCAAAACCAGCCACGCCCAGCCGCTGCCAAACACCTTCAGCCCCGCCGCGCCAAACTCTTCCTGAAACTTCGCAAAGCTCCCGAACGCCTTGTCCACAGCCTTCGCCAGCTCGCCCGCGGGCTTGCCGTTTTCATTCTTCTTCAGCGTCTGCCAGAAAAGCGTGTGGTTCGCGTGCCCGCCGCCGTGGTTGCGCACGTCCTTGCGCACCGCCTCGGGCACGGTGTCGAGTTTCGCGAGGGTTTCCTCGATCGGCTTCGCCTCAAAACCGGGCGCACCCGAGATCGCCTGGTTCAGCTTCGCCACGTAGGCGGCATGATGTTTGTCGTGGTGAATCTTCATCGTCTCCGCGTCGATGAACGGCTCCAGCGCATCGTAGTCGTAGCCGAGCGGCGGGAGCTTGAAAACGGCTGGCACTTCCGCGGCCGGAGCCTGCGCGTGGAGAAGCTGGGTGCCGATGGAAAGGGCGCCGGTGGTGAGGGCGATGGTTTTGATGGCGTCGCGTCGAGTTTGCATGGGTCGGTGTGGTTGGTCGGTGACTGGTTATCTAGATTGCAGCAGGATGTCTTTGAATTCCACGAGCATCGGCGGACCGGCATGGATTTGCAGCGCGAGCACGCCTTCGGGTGCGCGGCCCTTCGGATCATTGTCGGTTACGTCGATGACCTTCGTCCCGTTGACGAAATGTTCGAGCCGGTTCCCCTTCGCCACGATCAGGTAGTCATTCCATTCCCTCGGCTTGTAGTAGCCCTGCGCGATCAGGTCCTTCTTCGCCGCGAGCTGCGCCGTCACGCGAGGCCTGCCCGCCGCGTCGATCTCCACCTGCTCCCCGATGAGCGCGAGATACTTCCGCCCGCGCTCCTCGTAAAGAAAGCCGCTCTTGCCCGGCGTATTGTCGATCTCCGCCTGATAGCCCGCGATCACCCACTTCCCCAGATCCCGCGCCCGGTATTGCACGCCCGAGTTTCCATTGCGGATGCGCACCTTCAGCTTGAGCTGAAAATCCTTCAGCGTTCCCCCGCGCCAGATGAGGAAGGTATTCGCGACGGTCATCGTTCCCAGCGCGGTCTCGCCACGGATCGCACCGTCGCGCACCGACCAAAACCGCGCATCGCCATCCCAGCCCGCGAGGTCGCGCCCGTTGAAGATGGGGTGAAACTCCGCCTCAGCCGCAGGCAGCGGCATGGCAAAGGCGAGTGCGCACAGCGCGGCGCAGACAGCAGGCAGGATCGGGTGGGTCATGCGTCGCTGCTTGTAGGGAAAGCCGCGTGCGGCGTAAAGCGGCAGGATTGCGCCGAGCGCCAGGCGCTCGATCGTATGCATCCGTTTGGAAGCACAGATTTTAAACGCAGAGACGCGAAGGCGCAGAGATTGCAGAATTTTCCCGTCACCGAATCAGACTCACGAAATGGTGAGTGCTGACACGCATGTCTTTGGGCACTCCGCGCCTTTGCGCCTCTGCGTTTAGACCAAATGCCATCTGCATCGATGCGACTCAGTTTTCCCAAAGTCGCAACCGGAAGAACTGCTGCCCGCCGGTGAGAGGGGCCGTGATGGAAACAGGCCCGCCGGGCTGTGGTAGGCCACTGTTGCCTGGGACATTCCAGAGGCTCCAGGTCGCGAGGTCCGGCGATGTTTCGATTTGGAAGGAGCGGTTCGCCGGAATGCTGAATCCGTAGGTGAGATTCATCCCGCTCGCACCGAGCTGAGGCGTGAGGTAACTGGCGCTGCTCTTCGGGTTTGTCCCGGCGAGGAATTCATCCTGATTGCTCCGGCCGTCACCGTCGGCGTCGAAAGCGGGATCGCCGTCGGGCGACGCGGCGGAGCCGAATTGGGCGAGCCGCCAGTCGGCGTAGGTCTGGCGATTTGGCAGCGATTGCGTGATCCATGCTGTGAGCAGCGCGATGCCCGCCGGGTCGGTTTCGCTCGAAGCGAGGGGTGGCATTCGGGAGAAGCCATTGGTCACCGCGATGCGGCTCAGGACGATCGAATGCGCGGTATCGCCGGGGACGATCAGCTTGTTGGCGGGATCGCCGCCATTCGCGCTGGCGGTGCCATTGATCAGACCGGTCTGGGCAAGCGTAAGCTGCGGGCGGCCATCCCACTGCGTCGGCGCGGTGCCGGCGGCTCCGGCATGGCAGTAGGCGCAGTTGACCGCGAAGTAGGAGCGCACGCGGGCTTCGAGCGGCCAGCCGGTTTCATCCGGACGCAGATGGCGGGGGAGGACGTTGGGCGATTCGGTGGTGTTCGTGAAATAGGCGCCGACGCGGAGCAGGTCGATCTGGTTGCCGGCAAACCCGTTGATGAAGTTTGTCAGATTGAGCTGCCGCGTATTGAAGGAGAGCGCATGCCCGGCGGGCGGTGAGTGGCACGTCGCGCACTGCGCGCGGCTCGGGATGCGCCACTGCTGCGCATAGGGAGAGCCGCCCACCGTGATGTCCTCGGTGAAATCGTCCCCGCCATCCGCGACGAGCGTGGCGTCCGTCTGGGCCTCGTTCCAGCGGTAGCTCACCCCATAGACGCCGGTCGCATTGCGCACGAGCACCCGTGTCTCGATGCGCTTTTTCGGGGCGGCAGCGTTCCCGCGCTCTGCTTCCAAATCGAAGTGCTTCACCCAGATCTGCCCGGCGGGGAAAGTCCACGCGCCATCGCGCGACCACGTCATCCGGCTCACGCCATCGGGGATGGAAAACCACCGGCGCTTGATCGCGTAGTCGCTCCAAAAAGTGAGGTTCGGCGCGTAGGGCAGCACGCCGGGCGCGGGCGAGAGATCCGTGAGGTCGGCGAAAAGGCCGGTGTCGCTGAGCTTCGTCGGAAAGGTGCCGTCGGGCGTGGCGGTGATGAGCCGCTGGATGGTTCCGGCGAAGAAGGACGAGAGCAGCACGTCGCCATTCGAGGGATCGGTGCCGAAGTTCGCCACGAACGGCGAGCCGCCGATGCGCTCGACCGTGGTGACTGCGCCGGGGCGCGTGAGAGCCCAGATGTTTCCCGACACATGATCGCCGAAGATGTAAGCGCCCGTCAGGCTCGGGAACCGGGTGCCGCGATAGACCACGCCGCCGATGATCGAGTTGCCCTTGAAGTTCGAGTCGCCGGGCTGCGTGGTGTGGACGTATTCGTAGATCGGGTCCGTCGAGGTGAAACCCACGGGCTTGGCCGGCGGCACCGGGTTTGTGAATGCGGTGTTGTGGATCCCCTCGCGATAGACCCAGCCGTAGTTTCCGCCCGCGGTGATGATGTCCACTTCCTCGTAGAGATCCTGCCCCACATCGCCGAGCCAGAGGTCGCCGGTCGGCTCATCAAACGAGAACCGCCACGGGCTGCGGAGGCCGACGGCCCAGAACTCCGTGCGGAGATACGCGGGGTCGATCGCCACGCCGTTGAAAGTCGTCGCGCCGACAAAGGGATTGTCCGCGGGCACGGAGTAGTACGCCTTTCCAGTGCCGTCGCGCGGCACGGAGACGGTCTGGCCGGCGGGCTGCGGATTTGGCTCCAGGCTGCCGGGCTTTTTGTCCACGTCGATCCGCAGCATCGCGGAGAAGAAATTCTTCGTGATGTTCTGGCTGTTGACCCAGTGGTCGTTCGGGTTCCCCTCGTCGCCCACGGCCATGTAGAGATACCCGTCCGCGCCGAAGTGGAGATCGCTGCCGTTGTGATTGTCGTCGCGGTCCCGTTGCTCGATGAGGACGACTTCGGATGCGGCATTCGCGACCGGCGCGGGCTGGCCGATCTGGCCGGCGGGAACGGTGAAGCGCGAGAGCCGCTGATACCACACCGCGGTGTCCGTCGATTTCCTGACCGAGTAAGTCACGAAGAAATAACCGTTCGTCGCGTAGGCCGGGTGAAACGCGAGGCCGAGCAGGCCGCACTCGCCGTCATTGCCGGCGACGATGCTTTCGCCCGTGCGGGTGGCGAGCAGTGCCGGCAGGTCGAGCACTGTCGAGGCTGTAGGCGTCGTCGCCGTCACATCCGGGATCACTTTCAGCACGCCGCCCAGCTCGCAGACAAAGAGCCGCTTCGTGTCGCCCGGCGGGCTCGCAAAGCAAAGCGGCTTTGTGAACGTGAGCCCTGGAAAAGCCGGGACGATCTGGATCGCGGTGCTCGGCGGCGTGGCAGGGACATTGAGCGCCGGGTTTGCGATGCGGAGGGTGAGTGCGATCTGCACCGTGACGGTCTGCGGCGCGGTGTAGCCGCCGGAGCCATAGACTCGGTAGGTGAAAGTCACCGGCGCGGTCCCGCTGCCCGCGTGGGTGTAGAGGATGCGTCCGGCGGGATCGGCCGTGGCCGTGCCGACGCTTGGTGGTGACACGATTTCCACGGTTGCCGGGTTCACGCTGCCGGTGTCATTCGCGAGGACGGGGATGAGGACCTTCTGGTCGGAATGAATCGTCGCCGTGTCGGGGTGCGTGACCGGCGGTCCAAATGCGGCGTTTGGCCCGAGGGAAAAGCTGAGCGCTATCTCGGCCGGGGTCAGCGCGGAATTGTAGATGCGGAACTCGTCGAGCGAGAGATTGGAATTGGAGTCCGCGGAGTACTGCGAGCGGCCGATCCAGTTGTTCACGTCGGCGATCTGGCTGAGGTGAAAGTTGAGGCTCAGCACGCTCTGCAGCACGCCGTCGCGGTACCACTTCGCCAGGCAGCCGGCGGCGCCGGACGTGCCCGCGCCGTCCTCCACGGTGAGCACGTAGTGGTAGGCGGTGCCCGCGGAAGTCGCCGCGGAGAGGTTCGTCTCGATCAGCAGCGGGGCCGCGTTGTTGTACTGCCCTTCGAGGCGGTTCTTGCCAAAGGTCGCGCCGGAGTTCAGCGAGAGCGTGAGATTGTCGTAGCCGGCAAAGGCAGCCGGCGCAGCGGCCCCGTCGATGATTTCGCCCGCCGCCGCTCCAGCGCCGCTGGTCACATTCGTGCGGCCCGCATCAAAGAGCCGCTGGTCGGTTTTCGACGAGAGCGGCGCGGCCCACGCCTCGACGGTGAAATTCGGCTTCGACGACACGATTCCGTTCGGAAGGTCCACGTAAGCCGAGATCGTGGCGGCCGCCTGATTGCCAGTCGTCGTGCCCGGCAAAGTCAGCGCCGTGCCCGTGAGCGCCGCACCCACGCCGCGAACCGTCGCCACCGCGGCGCCGATGCTGTCGGCGTACCTGCTGCCGCTCGCTGCGCCTCCCGCGGGATTGCTGAAAGACCAGCGGTTCACCGGCTGCCGCGGCGCGAGGGGGCCGGGCGGCGGCAGCGCAGCCGGCAGCGCGGTCGGCCCCGCATCGCGGCTGGCGATGACCTCCGCGGGCGTCATCGCGTGATCGTAGATCCGCGCCTCGTTGAATGCCGCGTTCGCCGTTTGATCGCCGCTCCACTGCGAGCGTCCCAGCCAGTTGTTCACATCCTCCAGCGCCGAGAGGCGGAAGGGCACCGTGCCCGTCGCCACCACCGCGCCATTCCGGTACCACGTCATCATCCCGCCGCTCGTCCCGTACGGCCCCACGCCGTCCTCAAAGGTCATCACGTAGTGGTACTGCGTCCCCGCGACGGTCGTGAGCGTGGAGTTCAGCGTCACCGCGTTCGCCCCATTGAGCAGCGCCTCCATCCGCTGCGAGGAGAGGTTCGTCCCCTGGCAAAACGACAGCATCAGATTGTCCGAAGCGCTCGTCGTCCCGGACGCCGTCGTCGTCGTGCCGGTGATCTCCCCCGGCGCGCCGCCGCCCACGCCCGCGGTATTCACGCGCCCGAAATCGAAAACCCGCATCCAGTTCGCCGCCGAGAGCGGCGTGGCCCAGATCTCCACCGTCAGATTCGTCTTCGAGGAGATCAGCCCGTTCGGCAGATCCACGTAGCCCGCGATGTTCGCCGCGGTCTGGTTGCCATTGGTCGTGCCCGTCAGCGTCAGCGTCGTCCCGCTGAAGGTGGAATTCTTCCCCCTCACCGAGGCCGTCGCGCCGGAGACGCTGTCCGTCAGCGCCGTCCCCGCCGGCGCGGCACCGGACGCATTGTCAAAGGACCAGCGGTTCACCAGCGCACCTCGCGTCGGCAGGCCCGCCAGCGCGAGCAGGCAGATGAGGAGGGCGGATGACTTCAAATCGGATCAGGACGGGGGCAGGGGGTGATAAAAACGTCCGAACCTACTGCCGTTGGAGCCACACACACATGAGTTTGCGCGTCTTTCGCATGAGATATTGCGCGGCGGCACGCACGGGGCGCGGAGGCTGGGCGGGAAAAGTTTGCGTTTGCCGCATGCGCAGCGCCGCCGCTAGCTTCCGCGCCCTATGTCCAGCCAGTTCGGCCACGCTTTCCGCATCTCCACCTGGGGCGAATCACACGGCGGCGGCGTCGGCGTGGTCATCGACGGCGTCCCGCCGCGCCTGCCCCTCACCGAGGCCGACATCCAGCGCGACCTCGACCGGCGCCGCCCCGGCCAGAGCGACATCGTCACCCCGCGCGACGAGGCCGACACCGCGCGCATCCTCTCCGGCGTCTTCGAGGGCCGCACCCTCGGCACCCCCATCGCCATCAACGTCACCAACAA
>JAYTML010000203.1:0-4947 GCA_043728655.1 Chthoniobacter sp.
GCATTTGAGGAGCAGTTCAAAATGAAAGTGCTCCAGGGCTACGGGCTGACCGAGACCTCGCCGGTGGCCGCCGTGAATCTGCCCGACCCCGAGCCCTCGCACCCCGGCGACGCCGTGCAGCCGAGCAGCCGCGACGGCTCGATCGGCAAGCTGGCGCCCGGCGTCGCCGCGCAGATCCGCGACCCCGAGACGGGCGCGCGCCTTTCGCTCCACGAGACCGGGATGCTGTGGCTGCGCGGGCCAAACGTCTTCGAGGGCTATCTCGACGATCCCGCGCGCACCGCCGAAGTGATCGTCGATGGCTGGTTCAAGACGGGCGACCTCGCGCGATTCGACGAGGACGGCTTCGGCTTCATCGAGGGCCGGCTGGCGCGGTTCAGCAAGATCGGCGGCGAGATGGTGCCGCACGAGACGGTCGAGACGCGCATCGTGGAGACGCTCGGGCTCGGCGGCGAAAGCGAACGCACCTGCGCGCTCACCGCGGTGCCCGACGAGGCGAAAGGCGAGGCGCTCGTGCTGCTGACGACGCGCGACTTTGACCAGGCCGAGCTGCGCAAGAAGCTGGCCGACGGCGGCACGCCGAACCTGTGGATCCCGCGCATCGTCAAGAAGGTGGACGCCATCCCCGTGCTCGGCACCGGCAAGCTCGACCTCAAGCGCTGCAAGGAACTCGCGCAGGGCTGACGCGCGGCCTTTTCCAAATGCAAAGCGTGAGATGCCACATCTGCGGGCGGGAGATGCCCGCGGACGAGGTGGCGACGGTCGGCGAGCGGGCGGTGTGCGGGGTGTGCAAGCCGGTCTTTCTCCAGCGGGTCATGGAGGGAGAGCCGGATGCGCCGACGCCGATGGAGATGGGCGTGCGGGTGCTGGGTTTTTTGGAAACGGCGCGCACCGGGTGGAGGATTCTCCGCCAGGACTGGCTCGCGCTTCTAGCCGTGAAGCTGCTCGTCGCCGTGCCGGCCGAGTATCTCCTGCTCAAGCTCCCTGCGATCGAAGGGGAGACGCTGGCTGGAGTGGGGCGGAGCTTTCGGCGGGAGCAACTGATCGAGTCGCTGCTCGGCGTCATCGCCACGCTGGCCGTGGCGTGGCTGGTCCGGGAGCGGATCGAGGGGCGGCGCCCGTCGCTGCCCGCGGCGCTGGGACACGCGGCGCGGCGGTGGCCGGTGGCGGTGCTGACGGGCTGGCTGGAGGGGATCGTCACCGTGCTCCTGCTGCTGCTGCTGATCGTGCCGGGCGTGATCTACGCCGGCTACTTCACATTCACCACGATTGTGGTTTCGCTCCGCGGCTGCGCGGGCACACGGGCTCTCGACTACAGCAGGCGGCTGGTCAAAGGGCGCTGGTGGCGCGTGGTCGGCTACAGCCTGGGCTTTGCGCTTCCGATGATCGCCGTGGCTCTCGCGGTCGGATTTCTGGACGAGGAGCTGGCGCCGCATCCCGGCGCCGTGCTGGCCGGGAATGTGGCGATCAGCGTGGCGCTGCTTTTCCCGACCGTGTGCCTGACGGTGCTTTTCCTGAACGTCGACGCGGTGGCGAAGGCGCGCGAAAGCGTGGGGGACAAAGCGCTGGGGCGGTAGGGGCGAAAGGCGAAGGCCAAAGGCTGAGAGGCTGTGAATGAGGTCGGTGAAGTTTTCTTCCTAGCGGCTCCGAGTGCGATGGTCCGGGCGCGGGAGCGCCAGGGCCGGCGCGCAGGAGCGCTTGGCTCCGCCACTCCTTCGGAGCCAAGCGCTCCCGCGCGCCCACGAGGCGCTCCCGCGCCAGGCCCCCACTTCGCCTTTCGCCTACCCCCAGCGCCAGCGTGGGTCGCGGATGATCCGCAGGGCATCGGCGACGCTGTAGCCCTGCTGCGCGGCAGCGGCGTGGGCATCCGCGCGGGCGAGCCACTGCTGGCGCTCCGCGGCGCCCGGCGTGTGGACGCGCGAGTACGGCACGCACTGGCCGACCAGCATGGCCATGAAGCCTTCGTGGCCCCACGAGTTGTGCGGGCTGACGAAGATGCTCTTGCCCAGCGCACTCGGTCCGTTCTCCTGGTAGAAGGCGCAGAGCTCGGTGACGCCCGCGAGGTCGCACGTCTCGCGGCAGTCGCGCCAGAACGGCGTGTCGAGCCGTGTATTGAAGCGGTAGTGGACGGCGAGGAAATCGCGGATGTTGTCCCACGCGAGCGCGCGGAACTGATTGTAGAGCGCGATGACGCTCGGGCTCGGGTCGAAATCGCTGTCGCCCAGCGCCGCGGCGAGCGTGCGCGACTGGTCGCAGATGGCCTGGAGCGCGGTGGCTTCCAGCGGCTCCACAAAGCCGGACGCGTTGCCGATGGCGACGACGTTTTTCACCCACATGCGCTCGTAGCGCCCGCTGCGAAAGCGCACCACGCGCGGCTCATTCGCGACCTGCGGATTCTTCCGCAGAAACTCGGCGAGGGCATCCTCATCGGAAATGTGCGCGGACGAATAGACGTAGCCGCGGTTGATCCATTTCTCGTGCTCGATCTGCCAGCACCAGCCGGAGTCCATCGTCTCCGCGGTCGTGTACGGCTTGATCGGCTCGGTGGTGCGCGGCCAGCCGCCGATGACCGCGCGATCGACGAACAGGCTGCGGCGGTAGCTGAGGAAAGGCTCGCCGAGCGTCTTGCCGAGCAGCTCGGAGCGGAAGCCGGAGGCATCGACAAAAAGATCGGCAGTCACGCGCTCGCCGGTGTCGAGGTGCAGCGCGGCGACGCCAGGCTCGCCGGTTTCGACCTGCGTGACGGTGCCGTCGGTGATGGCGACCCCGTTTTCGCGGCAGCGCGCCTCGAGATAGGCGACGAGCTTTATGTTCTCGATGTGGAAGGCGACGACCTTGTGGCTGTCGAACTCTGGAAAGCCGTCCTGCCGGCGGGGAAACGCGCGGTCCTGCTCCATGAGCGCGGACCAGATGTCCATCGAGTCAAAGCGCACGTCGCCGTAGTAGCCGTTGTTTTTCGGCAGCTCGGGCCAGCGGTGATCGAGCATCCGGCTGAAGGTGTAGTGGAAATGCGGCCGCGGCCCCCAGAGAAAGCGCGCGCCGAGTTTCCATGTCGGTTCCGCCTCCGTAAAGAACGGGCCGGGCGGGAGGCGCAGATGCCGGAACAGAAACTCGGGGAAGGCCCGCGTGGTCCCCTCGCCGACGCCGATGACGCCGATCTCCGGGCTGCGGATGACGCGCACCGGAAGCTGCGGCACGAGCCGGCGCAGCGTCAGCGCGGCGATGAGGCCGGCGCTGCCGCCGCCAAGGATGACGAGATTTTTGATCATAAGGGGGAACTGGTGGCCGCCGGGGGACGCCGCGGGCGCGGGCGGTAATATGGAATCGGCCCAAGCGTTGCAATCGCGAGGTCACGGATTCCGTGAGGACGGGTCCGCATCCATTCGGTCCGGCGCACTTTTCAGCGTTGCCATCGGCGGAAAGCCGGGCACTTTCCCCGGCCATGCGCACCGTCCTGCTCATCCTGACCGCCATTTTCGCCGCCACCCTCGCGCCGCTGCGCGCCGCGGATCCGGTGCCACCGGCGAGCAGTGGGGAATTCATCATCCTCGCGGGCGGCGTCTCCATGCACATCTGGGAGAAATGGAAGGCGCAGCCGCATGACGGGTGGTGGATGAATTTCATCCGCGCGTCGCGCCTGCGGATCGAGGAGATCCAGGCGGCATCCCCCGGCGCGCAGATTACGTGGCTCGTTTACCGTCCCGCCTACGTCAGCCGCGCCAAGCAGGAGAACAACGACCTCATCGGCCACATCACCAGCGTGCGCGACGCCTACAACGTGAAGCTCATCTGGTTCGACAAGACCGACGAGGTCATCAGCTACCTCAACAGCGGCCAGGACCGGCGCCGCGTGAAAATCGCGGACCTGGAATTCTTCGGGCACAGCAACAAGGCGTGCTGGATGTTTGACTACTCGAACAACATCGACAGCGCCTCGAAGGTCTGGCTCCACCAGGACGACCTCAACAAGATCCGGCGCGGCATTTTCTCGCGCGATGCCTTTGTCAAAAGCTGGAGCTGCCACACCGGCGAAAGCATGAGCCAGCGGTGGAAGTCCGCGACCGGCGTCCCCATGATCGGCGCCGTGGGAAAGACGCAGTACATGACCGACGAGCTTCCCATCCTTTCCAGCACGAACGGGCGCTGGACGCGGTAGGGGAAAGTGTCGCGCGGCAGGCGGTGATGGCCACGATGCGTTTTGCGCGCTCCGCGAGGGCTGCGCGCTCGACACCCGGCACCTGACATCCGACACTCCACCGCCATGACGCTTTCCGAACTCCGGTCGATCTACGACCAGCCTTTCTTCGATCTCATCCAGCGCGGCCGCGATGCCTACCTGGAGCACTGGAGCAACAACGAGGTGCAGCTCTGCACCCTCCTCTCGATCAAGACAGGCGGCTGCTCTGAGGACTGCGGCTACTGCGCACAGAGCGCCCGCTACACCACCGACGTAAAGGCCGGGCGGCTCATGGAAACCGAGGCCGTGCTGGAGGTGGCGAAGCGCGCGCGGGAGAATGGCTCGACGCGTTTCTGCATGGGTGCGGCGTGGAAAGGCGTGCGCGACGGCGACGCGAAATTCGAGCAGGTGCTCGGCACCATCCGCGAGGTCAGCAAGCTCGGCATGGAAGTCTGCGTGACGCTCGGCCAGCTCACGGTCACCGAGGCGCGCAAGCTGAAGGACGCCGGCGTGACCGCCTACAATCATAACATCGACACCTCGCCGGAGTACTACCCGCAGGTCGTCACCTCCCACACTTTCCAGGACCGCGTGGACACCATCGCCGCCGTGCAGCAGGCCGGGATGGATGTCTGCTGCGGCGGCATCATCGGCATGGGCGAAACCGTCCACGACCGCCTCCGCATGCTCGAAGTGCTCACCACCTTTGAACCCGCGCCCGAGAGCGTGCCGATCAACTGCCTCATGGCCATGCCCGGCACGCCGATGGA
>JAYTML010000204.1:0-2494 GCA_043728655.1 Chthoniobacter sp.
ACGCGCATAGAGTTCGGCCGGCGGCAGGTGCGCGTGGATGAGATCAAACCCGCCGCGCCGGACGATGCTGCGAAGCCCCGCCAGCGGTCGCAGGTCGCCGTAGAAGCGCAGGCCGAGGCTGTGGACTTCCGCGCCGAGTTTCCGGAACGTCTCCGCCCAGTATCCCTTCCCGCGCAGATACGCGACCGCCACGCCCATCCCAGTCGCGCGCTGGTGTTTCACCAGCTCGACGAGGTGTCCCTCCGCGCCGCCGCGGTCGATCCCGGTGATGACGTGAAGCACTTTCATGCGGAAACCATGCTGGGTGTTTCCTCGATGACGGCGCGGTCCATCACCTCGCGCGACTGGAGCCTCTGCACCGCCACTGCCACGCCGAGGCCGATCCAGAGATAACGCGCGATGAATGACGAGGGATTCAGCCAGACCGCCGCGAGATTTCCAAAGACCATCGCGAGCAGCCAGATGAACGCTGCACGGAAGAACATGCTGACGAGCCGGTCCTCGCTGGATGCAGCGATCCGTCGGAACAGCCGGCCTGCGAAGACGACGAGCACGCCGAGGGCGAGCAGCCCGCACACGCCGCTGTCCGTGAGCGCCTGGAGAAACTGGTTGTTGGCATTCGCCGTCGAGCCGTCCAGGTGCGCGAGGTCGAAGAACCGGTCGCCGCCGTAGCGCGAGAGCACGGGCTGGTAGCCCATGTAGCCGACGCCGAGCAGCGGATTGTCCGCGATCATCGCGCCCGCGAGCTGCGCGGACGCGAGGCGCTGGCCGCCGCTGCTCGCGGCATTGCCGCTGCCTAGGCGGTCCGTCAGCGTCTTCGTCATCGGCCCGGCGAAAATGACGAACCCGGCGACAACCGCGAAAGCGAGCAGCGGCAGCAGCCACAGGCGCCGCCGGACAAACTCCCGCATCTCGGGCGTCTGCGTGCCGAAAACCAGGAAGAGCACCGTGGCCACGCCAGCGGCAAAGATCGAGCCGACCCCCGCA
The DNA here is from genome assembly GCA_043728655.1 of Chthoniobacter sp. Taxonomy (GTDB): domain Bacteria; phylum Verrucomicrobiota; class Verrucomicrobiia; order Chthoniobacterales; family Chthoniobacteraceae; genus Chthoniobacter. Next base: position 988 of record JAYTML010000204.1, read on the forward strand.
GTGAGGAGGATGCCGCCGAGAAATGCGCCAGCGCCGGCGAGGCTTGCGGAGCACAGCGCCGCGAGGTAGCCGAGCAGCAGCACAAACCCGACGGAATCCCCAACGGGACCGAAGAAGCGCATTTCGCCACGCTCGATGCCCTGCACTTCGCCGATGATGATCCCGTGGCTCGCGCCGAAAAAATTGATGAACTGAATCGCCGCGGTCGCGGCGAGCGTGGCGAGCAGAATCCCGACGCAGCGCCGCGCCTGCGGCAGTGTCGTGATAGCGCAGGCCATCACCGGGACGAGCGCGATCTCCGTGACCAGCCGAGCCTCCGCCGTGAGGCATCGGAGGAACTGCTCCTGGCCGAATTTGACCCCCGCGGCGAGTGTCGCGACCAGATTCACCGTGAGGAATACGAGGATCGCGGAGTAGATCACCGGGTCCGCGGCGAACTGCCTCTTCACCACAATCCCGAATGCGCACCGGAGGAAGAGCGAGACGAGGACGAGGTCCACCGCCGTGACGTCCATCGGCCCCACGGTCAGGAGCGCCGCATTCGGCATGAGAAAGACATTCTGCACCATCCAGAGCGCCGGCAGGAGGGCGGTGACGTGCCTGCTCGGGAGCATCGAGCAAATCAACATCACGATGAGGACGAGCGTCGTCATGCGTTGCGGAGCGTCTGCGCCGGCAGCAGGCGGGTAAAAAATTTCAGCCGCGTTCCGACGATCCGGTGCGCGAGGTGCAGCATGTCTTCGTCGCGGAAAATCAGAGCCCGCAGCCCGAGGTAAAACAAGGCGCCGAAGAGGAGCAGCTGCGCGGCGGCGAGCGCGATGCCGGGCAGCCGCAATAGCGAGCCTGCCAGGTACGCAGCGGCACAGCCGGCGAGCGCGATGGCGAAACCCTGGAGCGGGACCCGGTAGGTGCGCTCGGGGACAAGGCGGCGCATGCGCAGGAGGACGAGATTGAGCGCCGCCACCGCGCAGCGCACGGAGCCGACGGCGATCAGCACGGTCTCGACCGGCTGCCGCCAGACCAGCGCGAGAGTGGCGAGCGTGCCGACGGCCTGGAGCACATTCACTTTCACGAGATCGCGGTAGCGGCCGTTGCGCAGCAGCGCCGGCGAGCAGCTCCCGCGGATCCAGTTTTCAAACGCCGTGGGCAGCAGGAGCAGCATCGAGATCCAGGCGGCGGCGGCGTATCCACCGCCATAGATCGTCGGGACGAACCACGGCAAAACGAGCAGCGCCGCGCCGATGCTGAAGCAGTACAGCAGGCTCGAAATTTTCACCACGCGCCCGATCGCGAGCGCCTGCGCGGCGGGATCGTCGCTCGTCTGGCTCAGGTAGGGCGCCACGAGATTGCCCATCGGCATCACGGTGAGGCTCGTGACTTTCCCGACGAGATCGATCGCCAGGGTGAGGAAGGCAATCGTGGTCGCGGGATGGTTTGGCGCGAGCAGGAGCAGCATGACGGTGCCGCCGCCGAGCATCGCGCACGCCTTGTCGAAAATGGTGAGCAG
>JAYTML010000205.1:0-6275 GCA_043728655.1 Chthoniobacter sp.
GGATGCGCGATGCCGGCCGCGATCGCGTCCTCGACCTTGCGCACGATGAGCTTCCCGCCGAGCTGCGCCGCGCGCTTGTCGCGGAAGATGTTCAGCTCCGGAAAATGATGGCCCGTGTCCACATTCAGAAACGGCATCGGGATGTCCGACGGGCGGAACGCCTTCTCCGCAAGCCGCAGCAGACAGATCGAGTCCTTTCCGCCCGAGAAAAGCAGCGCGGGCCGCTCAAACTCGGCAGCGACCTCGCGCATCACATGGATGGCTTCGGTTTCGAGATACTGGAGATGGTCGAGGTGGTAGCTGGTCATCGCGGCTTAGGCTTTCACCGCGGCACCGCCCCACGCGGCGTGCAGGCCGCACTCGCGCTTCTCGTCGGCCTTGGCGGGGTCAAAGTAGTCCCACTCGTTCGGCAGCGCGTGCTCCTCGCAGTAGGCATTCATGTCGCGGTCGGTCCAGCGGAAGACCGGGCTGATTTTCAGCGAGCCGAAATTTGCGTCCGCGCTCACGATATCGAGCCCGGCGCGGTTGAGATTCTGCACCTCGCGCAGGCCGGTGATCCAAATGGTGGGCGCCAGCTCGCGCATCCCGCGCTGGAAAGGCTCCAGCTTCATCACCGTGCTGAAAGCCTTGATGCGCTCCTCATTCTCCGGCGTCGGCTCGGGCGCGCCACCGTGGATCGCGTCGTAGTGCGCGGCCGTCATGCGCGGCACGAAGGCCTTGATGTTCAGCTTGAGCAGCGCCTTCACCTCCTCCGCATGCAGGTAGGTCGCCGGCTTGTTGTAGCCGTGGTCCACCCACAGCACCGGGATGTCCGGCTGCACCTGCGTGGCGAGGTGCAGGACGACCGCCTCGTAAGGACGGAAATTCGTGGAAACGATGGCGCGTCCACCGGCCTGCGCGACGGCCCAGCGCACGATTTCCAGCGGAGACTGGTCGCGGAGTTCGGCGTTGGCTTGGGCGATCTGTTCGGCGGTCATGCGGCTAGGGTCGGTTTTTGGAAGGGCGGAGACGAAAGCAGATTTCACCCCCATTGGCTACGGGCAAAATGGGCAGTCCGTGACATACGCCGCCCGCCGAAATCCCATTCCGTTCATTTGGCAAAAATTCCGCTTCTCATCCCGGAGCCAAGCGCTCCTGCGCGCCGGCACAAGCGCTCCCGCGCGCGAAGCACCGCCCACTGCCATCCCAATCACCGCGCGCAGGAGCGCGAGGCCGGCGCGCGGGAGCGCTTGGCTCCGCGATAGTTGCGGGACAGCTCGCGTGGTAAATCTATCTCCCACTCTACTCCTGCACCTCACCGCGGATCGTGACCACGACCCTCTCGATCACCCGCCTCCCGCGATCATAGACCACAAAAAGCTTCAGCCACCGCGTGACCAGCGGGCTGTGCGTCGGGAGCACCTGCATGGTCGCCTCAAAGACGACCTTGTTTTCCGCGGCGTTCGCCGAGTGCGGCTGGAAATCCGGGCGGTCGAGGGCGGGCACCTCTGCGTAGCCCTGCATCTGCGCCTTCGCCCATTTCGAAAGCTTGATCACTTCCGCCGGCGTGACCTTTTTCTGAACCGAGCCGCCCACCTCCTTCCACGCCGCCAGCACCAGCTTGCGATCTTCCGCGTAGCCCTTCCCCTGCGCCCCTGCCCACCGGTCCACCTCCTCCATGCGCTCCATCTCCGGCACAAACCGGATGTCGATCCCCGCAGCCCGCGCCACCACGAGCCCCCCGCAATAGGCCAGCGTACAAAGAAAGACGCGGAGCACGGAACGGCAGCGGAAAATCGGGAGGGCGCTCATACGGCGAAGGTCGGCCTTTGGAACAGCCAACGACAAGAGCAGACCGCGCGACTGATCACACACGCGGCATTGCCGCTCCCCGCACTTCACCGCATCCTCCGCACCGTGCGCGCCGCTATCGAAGACTTCATCCTCCACCTCGCCACCGAGCGCGGCCTGTCCACGAACTACCAGCTCTCCACGCGGCTCTCGCTGGAAGGCTTCGCGCTCTGGCTGGAGCGGCGCAAGCTCGTGGCCGCGATGGGCCAGGCCGCTCTCGACGCGCTGCTGCAAACCGGCGCGGAGCCGCCGCCCGTGGAGGCCGATCCGCGCGAGGTCACGCTGGAGCAGATCGGCGCGTACCTCGCCCACAAGAAGCGGCTCGGGCTTTCCGCGGCGTCGATCAAGCTCGTCGTCGTCGCCATCAAGATCTTCTTCCGCTGGCTGCACGCGCGGCAGCGCATCGCGCACGATGTGGCGGAAAACCTCCCGCTCCCGCGCACCGAGCGCTACCTGCCGGAGACGATGAATGAGCTGCAGACTGACCAGCTCCTCGAAGGCATCCCCATCAACTCCCCGCGCGGCCTGCGCGACCGCGCGATCCTCGAGCTGCTCTACGCCAGCGGCCTGCGCGTGTCCGAGCTGGTCAATGCGCGGCTGGAGTTTCTCGACATGGAAAACCGCATCATCCGCGTCGTCGGCAAAGGCAATAAGACACGCCTCGTCCCCGTCGGCCAGAAAGCGTGCGACGCCATCCGCGCCTATCTGGAAAAGGAGCGCCCCGGCATGGTCAAGAAGCGCACCGGGAGCGAAATCTTCCTCTCCGCGCGCGGCACGAAGCTGACCACCGTGCGCATCTGGCAGATCGTGAAAAACGCCGCGCGCCTCGCGGGACTGGACATGAACGTCTATCCGCACCTCCTCCGCCACAGCTTCGCCACGCACCTGCTGAGCAATGGGGCCGACCTCCGCATCATCCAGGAACTGCTCGGCCACGCCGACATCTCCACGACGCAGATCTACACCCACGTCGATCAGCAGCGGCTGAAAGCCATCCACCACCGCTTTCATCCGAGGGCCAAATAGCCCCGCAATTGCGCCGGGCGCATCCGGGCATTACAAGCAGCCGCTCCATGCAGTCCGTCCTCAGCGTCATTCAGGCGACGACCCCGTTTTTCCAAAAAAACGGGGTCGAGAGCCCGCGCCTGAATATCGAGCACCTGCTGGCGCATGTGATGGGGAAAAAGCGGATGGAGCTGTATCTGGAATTCGACCGCCCGCTTGGCGATGAAGTGCTGGAGCCGCTCCGTGCACTGGTGAAGCGGCGCGCGGCCGGCGAGCCGCTCCAGCACCTGCTCGCCACGGCGGAGTTTCACGGGCGCACTTTCACCTGCGACAAACGCGCCCTCATCCCGCGACCGGAGACGGAGCAGCTCTGCGAACTCGTGCTCGCCGGCGGCCCGGCGGCGCGCGTGCTGGACGTCGGCACGGGCAGCGGTGTGATCGCGCTGACAATCGCCGCGGAATGGCCGGAGGCGCACGTCGAGGGCGTTGATATTTCCGACGACGCGCTGGCGCTGGCGCGCGAAAACGCGGCCCGGCTGGCGCTCGCGGAGCGCGTTCGGTTTTCGCGCAGCGATCTGCTGGCGGAAGTGGATGGCGAGTATGACCTCGTCGTCGCGAACCTGCCCTACATCGACTCCGGGGAAATCACGCGGCTCGCCCGCGAGGTCCGCCACGATCCCCACACCGCGCTCGACGGCGGCGCGGGCGGGCTGGAGATTTTCCAGCGTTTCATCCCGCAGGCTGCGCGGCATCTGCGTGGGCGGCTCGCGCTGGAGATCGGCCACGACCAGACCGAGGCGCTCGGCGCCCTGCTCGCCGCGCACAATTTCCAAGACATCCGCCCCCGGACGGACTACCAAGGCCGCAACCGATTCCTCTTCGCAAATTATGGATAAGATTCTCGTTCACGGCGGTCACACGCTCTCCGGCAGTGTCAAAATCAGCGGCTCGAAAAACTCCGCCCTGCCCATCCTTGCCGCCACGCTGCTCACCAAGGAGCCGTGCGTCATCCACCACGTCCCCGACCTCAGCGACATCCACTACATGCTGCAGATCCTCTCGCACCTCGGCGCGCAGGTGGAGCGCGCGAGCGGCGTGGTCACGGTGCAGGCGGAGAAGATCATCACCGAGGCGCCATACGAGATCGTGCGGAAAATGCGCGCGTCCGTCTGCGTGCTCGGCCCGCTGCTCGGGCGCGAAAAGGAGGCGACGGTCTCGCTGCCCGGCGGCTGCGTCATTGGCGACCGCCCGATCGACCTGCACCTGAAAGGGTTTGAGGCGCTCGGCGCCTCGCACCGCATCGATGCGGGCAATGTGAAGGTTTTCGCCGGTGAACTGCGCGGCGGCTCGATGAACCTGCGCGGGAAGCAAGGCCCGACCGTGCTCGGCACGGACAACGTGATGATGGCTGCGGTCCTCGCCGAGGGCGTGACCGTCATCGACAGCGCAGCGTCCGAGCCGGAGGTCGTCGATCTCGCGAATTTCCTCATCAAGATGGGCGCGAAAATCGAGGGCGCAGGCACCCGGCGCATCGTGATCGAAGGCGTGAAAGAGCTGCACGGCGCCGAGCACGAAGTCATCCCCGACCGCATCGAGGCCGGCACCTTCCTCGTCGCGGGCGCCATCGCCGGAAATGAGGTCACCCTCCGCCGCGTGAACGCCTCGCATCTCACCGCCGTCACCGACGCACTCAAGCGCTCCGGCTACACCTTCAGGAGCGAGGGCGAAAACCTCACGATCATCGGCAACGGCACGCCCAAGGCGCTCGAACTCACGACCGAGCCCTACCCCGGCTTCCCGACCGACATGCAGGCGCAGATGTGCGCGCTGCTTTCCCGCGCGAACGGCATCTCGGTGATCACTGAAACCATTTTCCCGCAGCGCTACATGCACGTATCGGAGATGAAACGCATGGGCGCCGACATCTCGCTCAACGGCCCGACCGCGATCATCAAAGGCGTCGAGCGCATGAGCGGCGCACCAGTCATGGCCAGCGACCTCCGCGCATCGGCGGCGCTCGTTCTCGCCGGCTTGAAAAGCGAAGGCGTGACCGAGGTCAACCGCGTCTATCACATCGACCGCGGCTACGAACTGATCGACGAAAAGCTCAACGGCCTCGGCGCCCGCATCGAGCGGATGAAGGCGTAAGCCGGACAACCCGGAGGGACATGCTCCCGCATGTCCCCTTTCCAAGAGGGCGGAGGTGGCTGGCCGCGTTTCGATTGCAAGGATTCACCGACTTCCCGCCGCCCCGCCGTCTTCGCCCGCACCGCGATATTTGGGACGCCCAGGCGTGCGTCCCTCCGCAGGTCGTCGTGCCTTAGTGCTCGCCGTTCCCTTTGCCGGCTTCCGCCTCCACCACCGCCTGCGAGCCCTCGGAACGGCCGGGGAGCGCAGCACCGCCGCCGCCGAAAAGGCGCGCAAAAATCCGCTTCGGCGCGCTCTTGCCGGCTTCCTCCTCGGCGAGTTCGTGGTGCGCCTCGGTCTTCGCAGTCTCCCATGCCGGGGCAAAGCCGGGGACGTTCAGCAGCATGCGCTTTTCAGCGCGGGCAAAGACTTCGAGATCGCGCTGCACCTTCCGGTCCGGCAGTTCGTTGAGCGCGTTCACTTTCACGCGCAGCGTTTCGTTTTCCTTCCGCAGCGTCTCCCCCTCGCCCTTGATCTTCTTCATCGTCTCGGCCTCGATCTCCAGCTTGTCGCTGAGATGCCGGCGGAAGCGCGACATCTCCCCTTTGAGCCGGAGGTAATTGTAGGTGGCGATGACGAGGAAGACGCAGCCGAGGTAAAAGCCCCAGGCAAATTCGCGGGTGAGAAGTTCTTGGATGTTCACGGTAAGGAATCAGACGACGACTTGGAAATCCTGCGAAACGGCGCCCCCGTCGTAGCGGACGACCTCGTTCTTTTCATTGAGTACAACGACGCGCGGCTTGTGTCCGGCCGCCTCCTCCGGCGTATACGCGCCGAAATTCATGATCGTGAGCCGGTCTCCGATCTTGCCCAGATGCGCCGTCGCGCCATTGAGCTGGATCTGGCCGGCCCCGGGCTCGCCGTAGATGACGTAGGTCTCGAAGCGCTCGCCGTTGCCCATGTTGCCGACGAGGATTTTTTCGTAAGGCAGCAGGTCCACGCGCTCGGCGAGGTCGCGTGAAATCGTGAGGCTGCCCTCGTAGTGCAGGCTCGCTCCGGTGACGGTGGCGCGGTGGACTTTCGATTTGAGAAGGGTCAGTTGCATGACGGCGGGCACGGTGGGGGAAAATCGGGGAATTGCAAGGCTGCGCCGGGTTACGATCGGCCGGAGACCTGATAGGTGCGGCCTTTCCAGCTCACGCCGCCGCGCGCGGAGCGCCGCCAGCTATTGAGGCCGATGGCCAGCCCGAGCGCCTGCCCGACGGGATGCAGCACGCACCCCAGCCACGAGGTGCGAAAGCGCGCTGTGACCA
>JAYTML010000206.1:0-2252 GCA_043728655.1 Chthoniobacter sp.
AACGGCACGCAGTACAACGGCGTGATGCCGCCGGTGATGATCAACGACGAGCAGATCGCCCACGTGCTCACCTACGTGCGCAATGAGTGGGGCAACAAAGGCGACATCGTGACCGTGGACGACGTGCGCCGCGTCCGCGCCGAGTCGGCGCATCAATAGCCGATGCGCCTCGCTCGGAACATCCGGCGCGGCCTCGCGGCACTGCTTCTCACAGCGAGCGCGTGGGCCGGGACGCCGGAGGGGTTCGTGCCGATCCCCGCCGGAGTTTACCGCCCGCTCTTTCGAGGGGAAAACGATGCGGCGGAGATTCCGGTGCGCGCTTTCTCGATCAGCATCGCGCCGGTGACGAATGGCGAGTTCCTCGAATTCGTCAGCGCGAATCCAAAGTGGCAGCGCTCGAAGGTGAAGCGGCTTTTCGCGGACGAGAGCTATCTCAAGCACTGGGCTGGCGACACGGACCTCGGCGCGCGATGCGACGCGCGTCAGCCGGCGACCTGGGTCTCATGGTTCGCCGCGAAGGCTTATGCCTCTTGGAAGGGCGGGCGCCTGCCGACGACCGCCGAGTGGGAGATGGTGGCGGCCGCGGGCTTCACTACGGTGAACGGGGCGAAGGAGCCGGAGTTCGTGAAAGCCGTCGCGCGCTGGTACTCCACGCCCGCACCGGAGACGCTGCCCGCCGCCGGATCGGGCCGCGCGAATATCTTCGGCGCGCGCGACCTTCACGGCATCGTCTGGGAATGGACGAGCGATTTCAACTCCGCGATCGTGACCGGCGACGCGCGCGGCGACACCGGTCTGGAGCGCCAACTCTTCTGCGGCGCAGGTTCCCTCGGCGCAAAGGACACTGCCAATTTTCCCGCGTTCATGCGCTTCGGCTTCCGCTCCAGCCTGAAGGCCGCATACACGGTCCACAACCTCGGCTTCCGATGCGCGAAGGATGAATAACGAACCGCTGACGAAGGACGAAGGACGAACGCCGCCAGCGCGCAGCGCGTGGACTTCGCGCATTCGGCATTCCCCCGTCATTCGTCATTCGTCACTCGTCATTTCCCTCCTCGCCTCGTCCCTCCTCGCCGCCGATCCCCTTCCCCCATGCTGCCGCGAACTGCCGCCGGGCAGGCCGATGACCGACAAGTCGCTCTACCAGCTCGACTCGGTGTGGACCTCCGATGTCGGCCGCGAGGTGAAGCTCGGCGTCCTGCGCGGCCGGCCGCAGGTCGTGGCCATGTTCTTCGCGCATTGCGAATACGCCTGCCCGATCATTGTCGAAAACGTCCGCGCCATCGAGCGCGCGCTGCCCGACGCGCTGCGCGGGCAGGTGGATTTCCTGCTCGTGAGCTTCGACACCGAGCGCGACACGCCGGAGGCGCTGCGCGCGTACCGCGCGAATAGGAAGCTCCCCACGGCAAACTGGACGCTGCTCCGCGGCCGTGAGGACGACGTCCGCGAACTCGCCGCCTTGCTCGGCATCAACTACCAGCGCGACGCGCGCGGGCAGTTCTCGCACTCGAACGTCATCACCGTCCTCAACGCCGAGGGCGAAGTCGTCTTCCAGCAGGCCGGGCTGAACAAGGACAGCCGCGAGACAATCTCCGCGATCGAGAAAACCCTCGCCGCCCCGCGCTGAACGGCAACGATCGGGGTGGATGAAGCGCGGCGGTTTTGCCAACGTGACGCGACTGTGACCGACGCCCCGCTTTCCACCCGAACCTCCCGCCGCCCGCGCGCGGTGCGCGCACGATGATCGGACGTGCGCTGGTCGTCTCGCTCCACGACGTCTCGCCGCAGACGCAGCCGGCGTGCGTGGAAATCCTCGCCGAACTGGCCGCGCTCGGCGTGCCGCGCTGCTCGCTGCTCGTCATCCCGGATCATCACCGGCGCGGGCATTTTCTCGCGGACACAGCGTGCAGCGTGTGGCTGCGTGCGCAGGCGGCGGCGGGGCACGAGCTGGTCATGCACGGCTACCACCACGAGCGCGCTCGGCGGGACGGTGAGAGCGTGGGCGCAAAACTGACCACGCGCATCTACACAGCGGACGAGGGTGAGTTCTATGATCTCGACCGCGCCGCTGCCGCGGCTCTGGTGGAAAGGGCGCGCGCGGATTTCAGGCAGCTCGGCATCGAGCCTGCGGGATTCATCGCGCCGGCGTGGCTGCTCAGCGTGGAGGCCGAGGCGGCGCTGCGCGAGCTGGGCTGCGCGTACACCACGCGGCTCGGGAGCGTCACAGATTTGCAAAGCGGGCGGGTTTTCCA
>JAYTML010000207.1:0-3112 GCA_043728655.1 Chthoniobacter sp.
CACCCGCCGCTGCAATCTTCTCACGCTAACCTCACATGAAACTCACGACCCTCGCCTGCTCCCTCTGGCTCACCCTTTTCGCCCTCACGGGCGCTGCCCAAACTGCCGCCGAAATAAAGGACCCCGCGATCAGCGGCGGGGTCGCGGATGGCAAGGTGCGGCTCGTCATCGAGGGCGTGCTCGACGGGAAGCCGGGCGACAAGGACAAGCTGATCTTCGCGACCGGATTCCGGCATTGGATCAAGGCGAGCCGCGACACCCTGCGGCATCACATCGAGGCGACGTTCGACATCCTGCAGGGCGAGCCGAAGGAGCTGGCGCTTGCGATCACGGGCGAGGGCGAGATCAAGCAGATCACCGGCGACGCGCTGCTCGACTGGAGCATCCGCCAGGAGCCGGGCGCCGGGCGCACGCTCATCCTGCGGACGAAGAAGGGCGACAAGCCGCTGACGCAATTCAGCGTCGTCATCATCGCCGAGCGCGAGCTGAAGGGCTGGAAGAATCCGCTCGCGACCTTTGCGCTCACGCCGCCGCAGCCGGCGCTCACGAGCGGCTTTGTGCGCGTGGAATCCGTGCCGGACTTTGACGTGCAGCCGGACGCGCCGGCGGGCCTTTTTCCCGTCGAGGTGAAGTATCTGCCCGAGGCCATGCGCGGCAACTTGCAGCCCGACGAGGCGGAGCCGCTCACGTTTCAATTCCACGGCTCGGCCTACTCGCTGCCGCTGCGCATCACCGCCGCCGATCCCGAGACGCGGCAGGTGGTGCTGCGCGATTTCAAACTCGCCGGCACGCTCGCGGAGCAAAACGCGGCATTTCTCCTCACGGCCACGGCGCGCGTAACGAATCCGAAAGGCGGCTCGCTCACGCTGCTCTCCGGCGGGCTCGCGCTGACGGACCTCCCGCCGCATCCCGACTGGCGGATCGTGTCGAACGGCGGGCGCTTCACGCTCGTCTTCGAGAAGGCCGGCGACTTCCCGCTCTCGTTCAAATTCAACGCCGCCGTGAAACCGAACGGCGCATGGAACGCGGTGGATTTCCGCGTCGCGCCGAGTGCGCTCCAGCCGATCCTCCTGCACGGGCTGGCGGCGGACACGCAGTTTGAATTCACCGGCGCCGCCCGTCCGGAGCGCATGGGCGCTGACTTCGCGAGTTTCCTGCCGCCCGATGGAGCGGTGAAGCTCTCGTGGAAAACCGCCGCGCCCGAAGCCGAGGGCAAACTTTTCTACGCCGCCGAAATGCTCGCGCAAATCAGCGTCGGCCCCGGCCTGATGCGGCAGGCGGCGCTGCTCGACTGCAAGGTGATGCAGGGCGAACTCGACCGCGTGACGCTGCTGCTGCGCGGCGCGGGCGAGGTCACGCGCGTGCAGGGCGAGCAGGTGCTCGCGTGGAAAGTGGAGCCGGGCGCAAACGCGGCGGAGCGGCGGCTCGTGGTGCAGTTCAATCAGCCGCAGAAGAACCAGTTCACGCTGCATATCCAGACGCAGACGCCGATCGGCGCATTCCCGCAGACGGTGGACGCGATGCAACTGCGGCCCGAGGGCGCGACGCGTTTCGCGGGATATTTCCGCATCGTGAACGACGGCGCGGTGCGGCTGGAAGTCGTGGATGCGAAAGGGCTGTCGCAGATTTCGCCGGAGCAGTTTCCCGAGAGCGACCTGACGAAGTCGCTGTTCCGCGCGGGCGGCGAGCAGCGGTTTGCGTATCGGTTTTCCGGCGCGGATTTCGCGCTGCGCATTCAGGCGGACCAGATCCTGCCCGAGCTGACGGTCTCGCAGGTGCTCGCGTATCAGCTCGGCGAGACGGAGCTGAGCATCGACGCCGAGATCGAACTCGACGTGCGCGAGGCCCCGCTCCGCGAACTGCTCCTGCGCGTGCCGCGCGGCTACGCGGTCGCGAAACTCAACGCCGCGAATCTCAGCGACTACTTTCTCCGCGATCTCGAAGACCCCGCCGACGCGGAGCTGCGGCTCGTCTTTGCGCAGCCCGTCTCGGGGCGTCAGGTCGTGCAGCTTCGCCTCGAAAAAAACGCGGCGCTCGGCGCGGCGGAGTGGGCGCTGCCGCGGATCGATGTGACAAAGGCGAAGTCGGTGCGCGGCCATGTCGCCGTGTCCGCGGATGCGGGCTTCCGGCTCACCGCCGAGAAGACGCAGGCGCTCACGGACATCGCGACCGCCTTTTTCCCGCGCAAGATCGCGAACATTCAGGCGGCGTTCCGGCTGAGCGAAAGCGCGTGGTCCGCGACGATGCGCGTCGAGCGGCTGCCGCAGTCCATCCAGGCGGATGCGCTCCACCTTTTCTCCATCGGCGAAGGCGTGGCCTATGGCAGCAGCGTGCTGAACTACGTGGTGTCGGGCGCGCCGATCGCGGCGTTCAAGGTCGAGCTTTCGGCGGAATATTTTAACGTCGAGTTCACGGGCAAGGACATCCGCAACTGGCAGAAGACCGATGGCGGATTCATCGTGCAACTGCACACGCCGGTCGCCGGCGCCTACACGCTGCTCGCCACGTATGAGCGCCCGTTCAAGCCGCAGGGCGAGACGCTCGCCTTCACCGGCGCGCGGCCGCTCGACGCGCAGTCCGAGCAGGGCCACACGCTCGTCATCAGCGCGTATCAGTTTCAGGTGAAAGCGGTGAACGTCTCCGCCGGGCTGCTGCAATTGGAGACGGGCGAGGTGCCGTCGGAGTATCGGCTGTTCTTCGACGCGCCGATCCTCGCCGCGTATCGCTACGCCGCGCGGCCGTTCAATCTCAGCCTCGCGCTCAGCCCGCTCGCGCAGGGCGATTCGCTCAGCCAGGTCGTCGATCGCGCGGCGCTCACCACGCGCATTTCCAAGGAGGGCCAGGTGCTCACCGACGCGCAGTATTTCGTGAAGAACCGCGGCAATGCGCACTTCGCGGTGACGCTGCCGGCGGACACGCAGCTGTGGTCGGCGACGGTGAACGGCGCTCCGGTCGTGCCGGTGAAGGACGGGAAGGCGAACCTCATCCCGCTGCCGCAGCAGGCGGACCCGAACGCAGTGCTCGCGATCGTTTTGAAACTCGCCGAGCGCTCGAAAAGTCCGACGCGCGTGAAGGTCGCGACACCGATCGTCGGCGCGCCGGTGATGCTCGC
>JAYTML010000208.1:0-4043 GCA_043728655.1 Chthoniobacter sp.
AACGTCCCCCACTCGGCGCCGAGCGAGTTCAGCTCCGTCATGCGGTAGGAGAGCAGCAGGCTGAAATCGCTCTCATCGGCGGAGCTGTAGCCGAAGCTGAAACCGAAGCTCAGCTCGCTCGGCCCCGTCCGCTTTTTGCGCGCATTCACCAGCAATCCGTATCCGCCCTCCTTGCCGATCACCTCGTAATCGCTCACGTCGAATTTCTGCAACTCGCCCAGCCCGCCGAGCAGGCTCTGGAGCCGGACGAAAGGCTCGTGCTTCACCTGAAACTCGACCGGCTCCGGCAGGGCGTGCTCGAATTCCCCCTCCGGCGTCCGCACTTTCAAATAGGAAACCCGCACGACCTCGCCTCGCGCCACACGCTGCCCGGCGACGTATTCCCGGAATCGCCCCGGCTCCGCCGAGAACCGCGCCAGCGTCGTCCGCGCCTGCATCGTCTGCGCATAGCCCGCGTCGATGCACTTCGCCGCCTTCACGAAATCGGACGCCGACATTTCATCCACCTTCACGCGCACCAGCGCATCGCCCGGCCCGAGCCGCGCGATCTCCGTGCGCGTCTGCTTTTGGACGAAAATCGTGAGCACCTGGTTCGCCATTACTCCCGCCGTATCGAGTTCGGATTCCTTTTTAAGCTGATCGCTCGCGTCGATGGCGATCACCACGTCGGCCCCCATCTCCTGCACGACACTGACCGGCAAATTGTTCGTCATCCCGCCATCGCCCAGCAGCCGGCCGTCGATCCGCTGCGGCGTAAAGATCCCCGGGATCGACATGCTCGCGCGAATCGCCTCCACAAAATCACCGCCCCGCAGCTTCACCAGATCGCCCGTCTCTATGTCCGTGGCGATCGCGCGAAAGGGAATCGGCAGCCGGTCGAAATCGCGGATGTGGCGCACCGGCACCGTGAGTTGGCGCAGGCTGGCCATAACATTGCGGCCCGAGACCAGCCCCGCCGGCAGCTTCGCCGCCTTGCGCGACACGCTGAAGGCGATGCCTTGGTTGATGTCGAATTGACGCTGCTTATTGCGCACCGACTCGCTCTCCCGCGGCAGCCCGTCGGAAAGCAAAAAATGCCAGTCGGCATGGCGAAACCAGTCGTCGATCTCCGCGGGCGACATCCCGCTCGCATACAACCCGCCCACCACCGCGCCCATGCTCGTGCCTGCGATGTAATCAATCGGGATATGCAACTCCTCCAGCGCCTTCAGCACGCCGACATGCGCCACGCCCAAAGCCCCGCCTCCGCTCAGCACGAGCCCGACCTTCGGACCCCTCGGGCTTCGCTCCGCCGATTGCGCCGCAGCAATCTGGCTCTGAGCCAAAAACCTCATCAAAAGCAGCGCCGCCGTCAGGCTTCCGAAGGTTTTGGAGTATTTCATAAAAAGAGCCCGCCAGCTTCGCCGACAACACTCCATATACAATCGGGGATGCGCTGAGGTGTTATTTCCGTCCTGCTTCAACACTTCTGCTCGCACAGTCGTAGATGTCATAGGCTCCCATGCTCTGACATCTCTGATACGCACCGTCTGAGGGGCCTCGGCGGACGCTTGCAGACGACTACCGCGCTGGCCGATTTGTCCGGCGCCGTGGCCTGACCCGATGTTGCTTGGTCGGGTGCAGAAAAAGCAAAACGCCCCGGCCTTTCGACCGGGGCGTTTGCGATAGTTATTTCCTACAGGAAACGCCTAGTAGCGCTTCTGGTAGCCGCCGCGTTCGCCGCCGCCGCCGCCACCGCCGAAGGACTTGCGAGGGCCGCCGCCGCCGCCCGGAGGACGGTCTTCGCGCGGACGCGCTTCGTTGACGGTAAGCGGACGGTTCTGGAAGTTCTGGCCGTGGAACTGCGAGATGGCCTTCTGGGCCTCCTCGGCGCTCGACATGGTCACGAAGGCGAAGCCGCGGGACTTGCCGGTGAACTTATCCTGCATGAGGGCGGCTTCCGTGACGGTGCCTACCTGAGCGAAGTGATCCTGAAGATCCATTTCGGTGGTGTCGAAGGAAAGATTCCCGACATAGAGTTTAGTGGACATGATGGTTTGGTTATCTAAGCAACTGCGGAGCTAACGACGGCGGTTTCCGGTAATCGGATCTCAAACTGCCACTGAAGTGTCCGCGAAAATGAATCCACGATAACGAAACAACTAGCAATCTCCCTACCCTTATGGGCTCTAACGGTGCGGGCGGAAGAGACACGGCATGGGCGGGAACCGCAAGGGTTATTTTTTCCGGGGGGAAATCCGAATGTCGAAATCCGAAATCCGAGACAAATTCGAAAGAGCGGAAATATGGAAAGCCGCCGAAGGCGCGCCTCCTCGTTTTCGCGCCTTCACACTTTGAGGATTTGCTTCGGATTTCGATATTCGGATTTCGATTTTTTCCACATCGTGCTTCCCAAGCCGCGCGCGTGGCCTTTAGAAAAACACGCCTCTCCTCATGTCTGAACCCACTGTCGCAGTCCTCGGCGCCTCCCAAGACCGGCGCAAATTCGGGAACAAGGCGGTGCGCGCATACCGTGAATGTGGGATGACCGTCCTGCCGGTCAATCCCCGCGAAGCAACCATTGAGGGGCTGACAACATTTCGGAATCTCGACGCCATCACCGAGCCTCTCGACTACGTGAGCCTGTATCTTCCACCCGCCGTCGGACTCCAACTCCTGCCCGCCATCGCGGCCAAGAAGCCTCGCGAAGTCTGGCTGAACCCCGGCTCGGAAAGCGATGACCTGCTCGACGCCGCGGCGGATCTCCATCTCCGCGTCGTCGTCGGTTGCTCTATCGTGGCGCTCGGAGTCAGCCCGGCGGAGTTTCCTGACGCCTGACCTTTTTCCTCAAACCGTGAATCCCATCTCCTCGTATCTCTCCTCCTCCATCGGTCGAAAATGGATCGTCGCGCTGACGGGCCTGGCGCTCTTCGGCTTTGTCGTCGCCCACATGGTCGGCAACCTGCAGATCTTCCTCGGCCAGGAATCCATCAACCGCTACGGCGCGTTTCTGCAAAGCACCGGAGAACTGCTCTGGGTCGCCCGCATCGGCCTGCTCGTGATGCTCGTAGCGCACATTTTCTACACCATCCAGCTCCGCATCGAGAACCACGCCGCCCGCCCAAAAAGCTATGCCGTGACGGCCCGGCGCGCGGCGACCTTCCCTGCGCGGATGATGGCGTTGAGCGGGCTCATGGTGCTGGCCTTCATCATCTTTCACCTGCTCCATTTCACCGCGCAGACCATCGACCCGAGCTTCGCGACGCTCCACGACGCCAAGGGTCGGCACGATGTTTACCGCATGATGATCCTCGGTTTCCAAAGCAAGGCGGCATCGGCCTTCTATCTCGTCGGCGTCGGCCTGCTGGCGATGCACCTGAACCACGGCATCGGCAGCCTCTTCCAAACCCTCGGCCTCAACAGCGCTAAGCTGCGCGCGCTTTGGGAGAAAGGCGGCGTGGCCCTCTCGTGGCTGATCTTCCTCGGCTATGCCTCCATCCCTGTCGCAGTCCTTACCGGAGTCGTGAAATAATGCGCGTCGTTCTAGATTCGAAAATCCCGGCGGGTCCGCTCGCGGAGAAATGGAGCAACCACAAGTTTGCGTCGAAGCTCATCAACCCTGCGAACCGGCGCAAATACGAGATCATCGTGGTCGGCAGCGGACTGGCCGGGGCGAGCGCCGCGGCCTCGCTCGGCGAGATGGGCTACAAGGTGAAGTGCTTCTGCTACCAGGATTCCCCTCGGCGTGCCCACTCGATCGCCGCGCAGGGCGGCATCAATGCGGCGAAGAACTACCAGAACGACGGCGACTCGGTGCAGCGGCTCTTTTACGACACGATCAAGGGCGGCGATTTCCGCTCCCGCGAGGCGAATGTGCACCGGCTGTCGGAAGTCAGCTCCGCGATCATCGACCAATGCGTGGCGCAGGGCGTGCCCTTCGCCCGCGAATACGGCGGGCTGCTGGCAAACCGCAGCTTCGGTGGCGCGCAGGTTTCGCGCACTTTCTACGCCCGCGGGCAGACCGGGCAGCAGCTCCTGCTCGGCGCCTACTCCGCGCTGAACCG
>JAYTML010000209.1:0-4360 GCA_043728655.1 Chthoniobacter sp.
TTCGCGCGCCCGTCCGATCCGCGGCTCGCCGACGTGGCGCCGGCCGCGCTGCTGCGCGAAGTGAGGGAGCTGCTCGCCCCGGAGCTGAGCGAGTCGTCCATCGACCTCGCGCTCGACGGCGCCGTGGACACCAGCGTCCAGGCCGACGCGCAGCAAATCAAGCAGGTGCTTATCAACCTTGTGCGCAATGCCGCGGAGAGCATTGACCGGGGCGGCACCGTCACGCTCCGCGCGAGAGAGAGCCGGCTCGCGGCGCGCGGCCGGCGCGCGGTCGCGATCGAAGTGGAGGACAGCGGCAAGGGCATTTCGTCCGACGTGCAGAAACGGCTCTTCGATCCATTTTTCACCACCAAGCCGAGCGGCACCGGCCTCGGGCTTTCCATCGCCGCGCGAATCGTGGAGAAGCATGGTGGCGCGCTCGAATACTCCACGCAACCGGGCCGCGGCACCACCTTTCGCATCCTCCTCCCCATCGGAAAGACATCATGAGTGCCGCCACGATCCTGCTCATCGAAGACGACGCCCGCATCGCCGGCGAACTCCGCCGCGTGCTCGAGTCCGAGGGCTGGAAAGTCGTCATCGCCGGCAGCGCCGAGGCCGGCCTCGCGCGGGCCGCGGAGAAAGGATGCGACCTCGTCATCACCGATTTCCGGCTGCCCGGCGCGAGCGGCATGGACGTGCTCAAGCGGCTCCACGCCGCGCAGCCGCGCCTGCCCGTGATCCTCATGACCGCGCACGGCACGACCGACACGGCGATCGAGGCGACGAAGATGGGCGCCTACGATTATTTGCTGAAGCCATTTGAGATGCCCGAGCTCCTCGCGCTCGTGCAAAAAGCGCTGGCCGGCAGCCGCCTCATGTCAGCGCCGGTCGAACTCGGCAGCGCCTCCGCCACGCACGACTCCATCGTCGGCCAGAGCCGCGCGATGCAGGAGATTTACAAGGAGATCGGACGCGTCGCCGCGAAGCCCGTGACTGTCCTCATCCGCGGCGAGACGGGCACCGGCAAGGAACTCGTCGCACGCGCGCTCTACCAGCACAGCGACCGCGCGGAGCAGCCATTCATCGCCGTGAACTGCGCCGCGATCCCCGAGACGCTGCTGGAAAGCGAACTCTTCGGCCACGAGCGCGGCGCCTTTACCGGAGCCGACGCGCGGCGCATCGGGCGCTTCGAGCAGGCGCACGGCGGCACCATTTTCCTCGATGAAATCGGAGACCTCAGCCCGAACACGCAGGCCAAGCTCCTGCGCGTGCTCCAGGAAAGATCCATCCAGCGGCTCGGCGGCAAGGAGACCATCCCGATCGACGCGCGCGTCATCGCCGCCACGCACCGCGACTTGGAAGCGGCGATGCACGAAAAGCAATTTCGCGACGACCTTTTTTACAGGCTCAGCGTCGTCGTCATCACCCTGCCGCCCCTGCGCGAACGCGCCGAGGACATCCCCGCGCTCGTGCAGTATTTCCTCCGCCGCTACGGCAAGGAACTCGGTGCCGAGCGCGCCTCCATCCAACCCAAAGCCGTGCAACTCCTCAGCGAGCAATCGTGGCCGGGCAACATCCGGGAGTTGGAAAACGCCGTCCGCAAAGCGCTGCTCCTCGCGCGCGGCTACGCCATCGGCGCCGGCGACATCCGCAAGGCACTCAGCGCCTCGCCAGCGCGCATCGGCGGAGGGTCGCCCATCGCCGCCCACGTCGCCGAATTGCTCGCCGCCGCCAACCGGGGCACGATGCATGACGTGCGGGCCGTTCTTTTAGAAAACGCCGACCGCGAGCTCTTCACCCAGGCCATCAAGCTGGCCCACGGCAACCAGGCAAAAGCCGCCCGCTGGCTCGGTGTCTCACGCCTGACCATGCGGGAGAAGCTCACCCACTTCCGCATCCACCCCGCGCAGGAGTCCCCGCAGCCATGATGATCCGCACCATCCTCAGCATCGTCGCCCTCACCGTGATTGCCCTCGGCCTCTGGCTGATCGCGTCGGCTTTTCTGGACCCCACGCCGGGAACCGTCGCCTCCGGGCAAGCCGTCACCGCGCCTGACAAGTCGGCCAGCCCCGTCATCCTCGGCGTTGCCCTGCTCGCCGGTGGCGTCATGTTTCTCGTCCTCATTTTTCGGAGAAGATAGCCGCCCATGGAGATCGCCCTCGTCCTCGGCCTGCTGGTGGTCGCGATTATCCTTTTCGCGACGGAAAAGCTGACGGTCGATGTCATCACGCTTCTCCTGCTTTCCGCCCTCGTGGTCAGCGGCGTGCTCTCCCCGGCCGAGGCGTTCGCGGGATTCAGCAGCGACATCATCATCATCCTCGGCTCGATCTTCGTCATCGGCGGCGCGCTGCGCGAAACCGGTGTTCTCGATGCCGCCGGGCGGGTCGTTTTCAATCTCGCCGGCGGCGGCGAGAGCCGTCTGCTCGTGCTGCTCATGAGCGCCGCCAGCGCGCTCTCGGCGTTCATGAACAACACCACCGTCACCGCCATGCTGCTGCCCGCGGTCAGCGGCGTCGCGCGACGCGCGAAGGTGAGCCCGTCAAAGCTGCTCATGCCGCTCGCCTACGCCTCGATGCTCGGCGGCACCTGCACTCTCATCGGCACCTCGACCAATGTCGCCGTCAGCGGCTACATCGCGCGGAACGGACTCGCGCCGCTTGGCCTCTTCGAGATCACGCCGATTGGCCTGGTCATCTGCGCCGTCGGCATCGCCTACATGCTCTTCGTCGGCCGGCGGCTGCTGCCCGACCACCGGGAGGAAAGCCTCACGGCCGATTACTCCATCCGCGAGTATCTCTGCGAGGTCGCGGTGCTGCCGGAGTCGCCACTCATCGGCCAGAAAAGCGTCGAGTGGGATCTCTCGCCGCACGATTTCCGCATCCTGAAGATTCTGCGCGGCGACGCGGAATATCCGCCGGCGTCCGACCTTCGCCTTCAGGCCGGCGACACTCTCCTGATCGAGGGCAATGTGCAGAACCTCGTGAAGATCAAAACCATCGAAGGGCTGGAGATCAAGGCGGAGAGCCAGCCCGACGACCGCACACTGCAGAGCGGCTCCTTCCGGCTGGCCGAGGTCCTCGTCACACCGCAGTCGCATCTCGCGGGCTGGACGCTGCGGCGGGCGGGTTTTCAGCAACGCTATGGCGTGACCGTGATCGCTATCTACCGCCATGGCGCATCGCTCCACGAGCGCCTCGCCGAAGTCGCGCTGCGCGTGGGCGATCTGCTGCTTGTGCGCGGCCCCGAGGAGCGCGTGCAGGCGCTCCGGCGCGACACGGAGCTGGTCGTCATTGGCGAGCACACCGCGCCCGCGCAGCACGGGCGCGAAGGGCTCTACGCCGTCGCCTTCTTCGCCGCCGCGCTCATCGCCGGCGGCTTCGACTGGCTGCCGCTCTCGATCGCCTTCCTGCTCGCCGCACTCGCCACCGTGCTCCTGCGCTGCATCAGCATTGAGCGCGCCTACGAATTCATCGACTGGCGGCTGCTCATCCTCATCGCCGGAATGACCGCCTTTGGCACCGCGATGGAAAAGACCGGCGCCGACGCCATGCTCGGCCACTGGGTTGTCTCGACACTCGAACCGATGGGCACGATGGCGGTTGTCGCGGGGTTTTTCGTGCTGACGATCCTGCTCACCCAGCCGATGTCGAACGCAGCCGCCGCGCTGGTCGTGCTGCCGATCGCCCTGAGCGCCGCGCGCGAACTGGGCGCGAACGAGCGCACCTTCGCCATCGCCATCATGCTCGCCGCGTCGATCTCGTTCATCGCGCCCTTCGAGCCCGCGTGCATCCTCGTCTATGGCCCGGGCAAATACCGCTTCATGGACTACGTGAAGACCGGCACCGGACTGACACTGATCCTCTCGGCGGTCGTGCTGCTGCTGATCCCGCTCCTCTGGCCGCTGCGCTGAGCGCGCGGGTCAAGCCTGCGCGCTGGCACGATCCGGAAAAAGGCGGGCGTGCTCCTCGATGAGGTAGCGGTCGGTCATGCCGGAGAGGTAGTCGCAGACTGTGCGGTGGAGCCCATCGCTGGCGATCCGGCGGGCCGTGGAATCGCCGAGAAGCGACGGCTTTTCCATATACGCCTCAAAGACGTCCTTGAGGAGTCCGCAAGCGCGCTGGTTCGCGCCGGCAACTCTCGGATGGTAATAGAGATTGGCGTAGAGAAACTTTCGCAGCGCGCGGTTCGCCTTGAGCAGTTCGTCGCTGTAGCGGATGAGCGGCTGGGGATGCCGGCGCACGGCGTCGGCGCTGGCGACCCCGGATTCCGCGATGAGCCCCGCGCTCGTAGTGATCAGGTCCTGCACCTGTCGGTCGATGATGCAGCGGATGACGTAGCTGCGAAGCTCCCGGCCGGCGAGTTCGGGGAAATGCCCGCG
>JAYTML010000210.1:0-2389 GCA_043728655.1 Chthoniobacter sp.
GTGCGCGGCGGATTCCAGACGCCGCGCTATCTCGGCAGCCGCGCGACTTTCACGCTGGGAAACTTCGGCGGGCACGGCGGGCGGGCGCTGCGACTCGGCGATGTGCTGCACCTCGGCGCGAGCGATGCGGCGGCGGCGGAAGGCACGGCGCTTCCGCCGAAAATGATCCCGCGCTACACGAACGCGTGGGACATCGGCGTGCTCTACGGGCCGCACGGAGCGCCTGATTTTTTCACGGACGAGGACATCGCGATGCTCTTCGCGACGGACTGGAAGGTGCACTACAACTCGAACCGCACCGGGGTGCGGCTCACCGGGCCGAAGCCGCAATTTGCACGCGCGGACGGCGGCGAGGCGGGGCTGCATCCGTCGAACATCCACGACAACGCCTACGCCGTCGGCACGATCGATTTCACCGGCGACATGCCGATCATCCTCGGGCCGGACGGCCCGAGCCTGGGCGGTTTCGTCTGCCCGGCGAGCATCGTGCGGAGCGAGCTTTGGAAAATCGGGCAGCTCAAGCCGGGCGACACCGTGCGCTTCCGGCGGATGACGCTCGCGGAGGCGAATGCGCGCGAGCTGGAGCAGGATCGCGAGGTGGAGACGCTGGCGGATTTGGCGGATGCGCGGTGGAAGGCGGCGGTGGATCCGGCGGCGGGAGGTGGGGAAAACGCCCAACGTCCAACTTCCAACGTTCAACGCTCAAGTGATCCGAGCGAGGAGGATGCGGTGCAGCATCGCATCGAAGCGGAACCGGGGCGCGTGGCGGTCTGCTATCGCCGGGCTGGCGACCGGTATCTGCTCGTGGAGTACGGACCGCCGGTCCTCGACCTGACGCTGCGCTTTCGCGCGCACGCGCTGATGCAGTGGCTGGAGCAGAACCATGTGCCCGGCATCCTCGATCTCACGCCGGGCATCCGCTCGCTGCAAGTCCACTACGACCCGCGGGTGCTGCCGCTGCGGGAGCTGATGGACGCGCTGCTCCACGCCGAGGCCGCTCTGCCGGATCTGGGGGAAATCGAGGTGCCTTCGCGCGTCGTGCATCTGCCGCTTTCGTGGGACGACCCGCAGACGCAGCTCGCGATCCAGAAATACATGAGCGGCGTGCGCGCGGATGCGCCTTGGTGCCCGAGCAATCTGGAATTCATCCGGCGTATCAACGGGCTGGCCGACCTCGACGAGGTGAAGCGCATCGTTTTCGACGCGAGCTACCTCGTGCTCGGGCTGGGCGACGTGTATCTCGGCGCGCCCGTGGCCACCCCGCTCGATCCGCGGCACCGGCTGGTGACGACGAAATACAATCCGGCGCGGACGTGGACGCCGGAGAATGCCGTCGGCATCGGCGGCGCTTACATGTGCATCTACGGGATGGAGGGGCCGGGCGGGTATCAGTTCGTGGGGCGGACCGTGCAGGTGTGGAATACGCACCGGGCGACGGCGGACTTCGAGCGCGGGAAGCCGTGGCTGCTGCGGTTCTTCGACCAGGTGCGCTTCTATCCGGTGAGCGCGGAGGCGCTGCTGCAGCATCGTGCGGACTTTCTCACGGGGCGCTTCCATGTGCGCGTGGAGGAGGAGACCTTCCGGCTGAAGGACTACCAGGCGTTCCTCGCGGCGAATGCGGGAGAGATCGAGGCGTTCCGCGGGAAGCAGCGCGCGGCGTTTGCGGAGGAGCGCGAGCGGTGGGCGGCGGCGGGGCAGAATGTGGTGGAGGCGGAACCCGAGGCGGAGGCTGTGGCGGGCGAGATCGAGCTGCCTGAGAATGGCCGGCTCATCGTTTCGCATCTGCCCGGCAGCGTGTGGCAGGTGGTGGCGCATGAAGGCGACACGGTCGCGGCGGGCGACAGGCTGATCATCCTGGAGTCCATGAAAATGGAGACGGCGATCACCGCGCCGTGCGCGGGAAAAGTGGTGCGCGTGCTGGTGGCGGCGGGGAAGACGGTGGCCGCGGGGCAGGAGCTGCTGGTCTTTGTCGCTGACTGACGCGGCGATTGATCCGCGCGGGATGCGCTCAGTCCGTCACTGCCCCAAGGCTGGCGGTGCTGACATGCTTCGCGTATTTCGCGAGGACGCCGCGGGTGTAGTTCGGCTTGGGGGCCTTCCACTTGGCGAGGCGGGCGGCGATGTCGGCTTTGGAAACGTCGAGCGTCAGCGCGCGCTTGTTGGCGTCGATGGTGATGATGTCCCCGTTTTTCACCACGGCGAGCGGGCCGCCGAGCGCGGCCTCGGGCGTGATGTGGCCGACGACGAAGCCGTGCGAGCCGCCGCTGAAGCGGCCGTCGGTGATGAGCGCCACGTCTTTGCCTAGCCCTTTGCCCATGACGGCGCTGGTGGGTGAAAGCATCTCGCGCATGCCGGGTCCGCCGACCGGGCCTTCGTGGCGGATGACGAT
>JAYTML010000211.1:0-2619 GCA_043728655.1 Chthoniobacter sp.
GGCACTCCGCGGTGACGATCCACTTGGGAGGGCGCGGCGCTTCCGTCGCTTCCTCGGCGACGGCGTGACATGAGCCAGCGAGGCCGAGCGCCGTGAGAATGAGCGCCGCGCGGAGACCGGAGCGGCTGGGAAATGCGCCGGTCAGAAAAGCGATGGGGGAGCGTCTCATGGAGGCGGAGCGTAGGCGGCGGGCGCGCCTGCGGCAATGACGCCTCGCGGACGGCGATTTTGATTTTCAAGCAGGCGGTGAAGCCGCACACATGGGGCGCAAGAAAACCCCCGTCATGGCTGCCGACTTTCTCCTCATCGACAACAGCAATTCGTTCACGAAATTCGCGCTCGGGACGCGGAAGGATGTGGGGCCTTCCCGCAAGCTGGCGACGCGCACGCTTTCCGCGGATGCGATGAAAAACATCCTGCGGAGCTGGGAGTGGAAGACGGCGGTGCTGTGCTCGGTGGTGCCGGAGGCGGGCGAGCGGATCGCGGAATTCCTGGCGCCAAAGCCGGTGCTGCGCGTGACGGCGAAGCTGAAGCTGGGCGTGGGAATCGACTACCCGAAGCCGCTGACGATCGGCGCGGATCGGCTGGCGAATGCGGCGGGCGCTTGGGCGCGCTACGGCGGGCCGGTGGTGGTGGTGGACTTCGGGACGGCGGTGAGTTTCGACGTGGTCTCGGCGGAGGGAAAGTATGTGGGCGGGGTGATCGCGCCGGGGCTGGAGGCGATGACGGACTACCTGAATGTGCGCACGGCGCTGCTGCCGAAAATCTCGCTGATCGAGCCGCCCTCGGCGATCGGGAAAAGCACGAAACACGCGATGCTGGCGGGCGCGGTCTATGGCTACCGCGGACTGGTGCGCCAGATTTTGAAAGAGATCGGGAAAGAGCTGGGCACGCCGCACAATCTCCCGGTCGTCGCGACGGGCGGCTACGCGGAGCTGATCGCGGCGGGGCTGCCGGAGATTCGCGCGGTGCAGGAGGATCTGACGCTCGATGGGCTGCGGATCATCGGGACGCTGAACGCTTGAAGGCGGGCTGGCAGGCGCCATTTTCCCAGTCGCAGGTCATACTGAGGTGTCCCGTGCGGTTGCGTTTTCCTGTCAAACGCAGAGGCGCAGAGACGCGGAGGGCGCAAAGCCGTGAAGCGCAGCGATCACGGTTTTCTGAGTCTGATTCGGGGAGGAAAAATCTCTGCGAGCTCTGCGTCTTTGCGTCTCGGCGTTGAAAAACCAACCGCTCCGACGGAGGGGACACCGTTCTGGGTGATCGCCCTTTCATCCAGGCCCCGTCCAGCTTCAGGCGTGGGCTACACCTTCTGCCACTCGGGCTTTTGGTCGTACACCCAGCGGTAGTAGTCCAGCCGCGTGAGGCGGGCGGCGGCAGGTTCGTCGATGATGCATTTCGCGACCGGGTGCATCTGGAGGATCGAGGCGGGGCTCATCGCGGTGATCGGACCTTCCACGGCGGCGGCGATGGCGTCCGCCTTTTTCCCGCCAAAGGCGAGGAGCAGCACCTGGCGCGCATCCATGATGGTGCCGACGCCCATGGTGATGACGTGGAGCGGCACGCTCTCCTCGCTGCCGAAAAACGGCGCGTTGTCGCGGCGCGTCTGGGCGGTGAGGGTCTTGATGCGGGTGCGTGAGGCGAGCGAGGAGGACGGTTCGTTGAAGCCGATGTGGCCGTCGGTGCCGATGCCGAGCACCTGGACATCGATGCCGCCGGCGGCGCGGATGGCGTCCTCATAGCTGCGGCAGAAGACGGGGACGTGGGGCGCGAGGCCGTCGGGGATGTGGATGCGCGCGGGGTCGATATTCACTTTCGAGAAGAAGTGCTCGCGCATGAAGGCGTGGTAGCTGGCCGGGTGCTCGGGCGGCAGGCCCACGTATTCGTCGAGGTTGAAAGTGGTCACGCCGCTGAAGTCGAGGCCCAGCTCGCGGTGCATGCGGACCAGCTCGCGGTAGAGCGCCAGCGGGGTGCTGCCGGTGGCGAGGCCGAGGACGGCGCGCGGGTTTTCGCGGACGATCCGGGCGATGTGGCGCGCGGCGATGAGGGAGGCCGCGTCGGGCGTGGGCTGGACGATGATTTCCATGGATTACTTTCCGAGCCGCTGGCGAAGCTTGGCGGCGACGTCGGCTTTGAAGCGGTCGATGAAGCCGGTGACGTAGGCGACGATGTCGAGCGTGTCGTCGAGGATGAGCGGGGTGAGGTCCATGGCGAAGGCGAGCGCATCGCTGCTGTCCACGCCGTGGCTTTCGAAAAAGGTGGAGTTGGCGCGGCGGCGGCCGATGACAGCGAGGTCGTAGCGTTTGCCCCCGGCGATCTGGGAATCGAAGACGCCATTGAGCGCGGCGGCGAGGTTGTCGTGGCCGCTCACGTCGTGGACGGTTTTTTCGGCGTCGGGCATCCAGTCGAGATTCCGCCAGACTTCGCAGCCGTGGACGGCCTGCGGGCGCTGGTCGCGCGGCAGCTCGCGGATGGCCTGGATGACGGGGATGACGACGGCGATGTGGGTGTCGTGCTTGTCGGCGGGATTGTGGGTGTACACGATGCGGGGCCGGGCGGCGGAGAGGATCACCTTGAGATCGTCCTTGAGCCGCGGATCGGCGGGGTCTTTCACGATGC
>JAYTML010000212.1:0-3730 GCA_043728655.1 Chthoniobacter sp.
CGCATCGCCGCCGCCTACCACACCGCGCTGGCGGATGTGCCCGGCGTGACGCCGATGCGGGAGGCCACTTGGGCCGCGAGCATCGCATGGCTTTTCACCGTGCGCATCGCGCCCGGTGCTTTCGGGCGCAGCAGCCGCGAACTGCTCGCCGCGCTGAGCCGCGAAGGTATTCAAACTCGTCCGCTCTGGCAGCCGATGCACCGCTCCGCAGCCCACGCTGGCAGCCAGTGCGTCGGGGGTGAGGTCGCCGATGCGCTCTGCGCGGAATGCCTGAGCCTGCCTTGCTCCGCGGGGCTGACCGCTGCCGAGCAGGAGCGCGTGACCACCGCCATCGGAGCTCTCGCCGGAGTCGCCGCGTCATGATCGGCATCGTCGATTACGGGATGGGCAACATGCACTCGGTGTGCAGCGCGTTTCAGGCGATTGGCCGGGAAATCCTGCTGGTCACCGAGCCGGAGCAACTCCGCGACGTGGGCAGCATCGTCCTGCCCGGAGTCGGCTCGTTTGGTGATGCCATGCGCCATCTCCGCGAGCGGCGTCTGATCGGTGAACTCGAAACTCAGGTGCTCGCCAACCGCAAACCCTACCTCGGCATTTGTCTCGGCCTCCAACTGCTGGCCACCACCGGCTTCGAGTACGGCGAACACGCTGGCCTGAACTGGATTCCCGGCGCGGTCGAAAAGCTCCCCGGGTCCGTCGATGGACAGCCGCTGCGCGTGCCGCACATTGGCTGGAACGAAGTGCATGCGACCGCCGGCGACACGCTTTACGCCGGACTGGGCGAAGCCCCGGCGTTCTATTTCGTGCATAGCTACGTGCTGAAACCGAACGACCCGGCGGTGATCAACGGCGGGTGCAGTTACGGCGTCGAATTCGCGGCGAGCATCGCCTCCGGGAATATCTCCGCGGTGCAGTTTCACCCGGAAAAAAGCCACCGCGCTGGGCTGCGCCTGCTGCGCAACTGGTGCGAACGCATCGAAGGGCAAATCGTCTGATGGAAACACCGCTGTCCGCTTTTCTGCGCAAAGGGCTGGGCACCTTTTTCACCAGTTTCTCCGAAGAGTGGCTCGCGCTCGCGGCGGAAGTTTTTGCCGAGCACCGCGCGATCATCTTCGCGGATGTCCGGCGAAAATATCCCGAACTGGCCGACGACGCGGAGCTGGTGCGCGTCCTGGAATTGGATGGCGGCTTGGAAGCCGTCGTCAGCTACCGCGTGCAGCGCGGCATTTTTCTGCGCGATCCCCGGCATCCCGCGCTGCCCTATTTGGCACGGTTGATGAAGATCCGCACCGGCGCGGAACTCTATTACAGCACGGACGTGGGCGCGGGATTTATGGTCGATCACGGCGTCGGCATCGTCCTTGGCCCGCGCCACCGGATCGGGGCAAACTTTACCATTCACCATGGCGTCACGCTGGGGCAGCGCAGGCTGAATTCGCCGGATGAATCCATCACCATCGGCGACGGCTGCACGCTGTTTGCAGGCGCGAAAGTGCTCGGCACCGTCCGGCTCGGCGATGGCGTCCGCCTCGGAGCCAACGCGGTGCTGCTGACCGACGCGGAATCGAACTCCACCTACGTCGGCGTCCCCGCCGTCAAAATTCGCTGACCTCCATGATCTCCATCGAAAGAATCCGCCGCCTCCTCGACCGCGTGCGGTCGCGCCCGCAACCGCCGAACCGTTTTCAAAGAATGGCCGCCGCCTTCCGCGCGCGGCTCGACCGCTGGCCGCCGGCCCCGGCCGGTGGGCGCACGCGGATCGGTATCGTCATTCCGCCATGGCTGGAATCCGCAGTGCCGTTTTTCAGCATGGAATGCGCGATCCGTCTGTCGGCTGACGCCGAAGTCAGCCTGATTTGGGATCCGAGTAACATCCACTTCAACCGGGTGCCCGCGCATGAGGTTGAGGGCATCCGCCAGTGCCTCGCGCAGATCGAAAAATGGCTGCCGGTCATCGACGCGGGAAAGGGGCCGGGCGAGGGCGAAATGGACCGGGCGCTCATCGAAACACTGCTGCACGAAAATGCCGTCGCGCGCACGATGGGCGAGCAAAAGGCCGGCGAGCTCTCGGAGCGGCACGCGGCGTCGGTCGATGAAATGGCGCGGCACAGCGGGCGCATCCGCGCGCTTTTGAAGTCGCAGCGTTTCGACTGGCTGCTGATCCCCGGCGGCGTTTGGGGGGTCAGCGGCATCTACTGCCGGATGGCCGCGGAAGCGGGCGTCCACGTCACGACGTATGATTGCGGCGATGGCATTATGTTTCTCGCCCATGACGGCGTGGCGGCGCACTTCGCGGACATGAGCGCAACCTTTCAGCAGGTGTTGCGGGAGTCTGCGAGCGAGCCCGCCGCGCGTGAGCGCATGGTGGCCCTCGCGCGCGCTGAACTGGCGACGCGGATGGAGGGCACCGATCTCTACCGGTTGCAGCCGAAGCCGGCCGGACTGGCGGCCGAGGAAACGTGGGACATCCTGCTGCCGCTCAATTTCCGGTCCGATTCCGCGGCCATGTGTCGGCAGCGGCTGTTCACCTCAGTCGGCGACTGGCTACGGCAGGTGCTGACCTGGCTGCAGACCCAGCCGGGGGTCACGCTCGCGATCCGCCAGCATCCCTGCGAGAAGATCGAGGAGTTTCGCGGAACCGACCGCTGGGGGGAACTGGTCGCCGGCTACAGGCTTGGGGAGAGGTGCCGCTTCATCGCCGCGGCGGACGACGTGAATACCTACGATCTGCTGGCGCGAACGCGCGTGGTGCTGCCCTGCACTTCACGCGTCGCCATCGAGGCGGGGATCTTTGGCAAGCCGGTGATTCTCGGCTGGGAAACGTACTACGAGGACTGCGGTTTCGCGTGCAAGGCGGCGACGGTGCCCGAGTATTTCGAGCTGGTCTCGCGCGCGCTGCGCGGCGAGCTTCCGCCGCCCGCGGGCGCGGAAGAAGCGGCGTCGGTCGCCTATTATCTGGCGGAAAAATGCTTCCCTCTCGAGACGGGCTTCACGCCCTCGCCGAATGATTTTGTGCATTGGGTGGAGCGCGCGCCCGAGGATTTGTGGGCGGCGCCGGAGAACGCCCTGATGCTCGAAGCGCTCGTCACACGCCAACCCCTCGCGCTCCTGCAAAGCCGCCGTTTGGCGAAAGCATGACCCATCTTTTCTCGCGTTTGGCCCGTTCCTACCGCCGTGCGCAGCAGGCTCGCCGGCTCCGGGCGCTGCGCCGCTCCCGCATCGGCGCCGGCTCCCACGTGGCCTCCACGGTGCAGGTCTATGGATGGAAAAATGTGGAGATCGGCCGGGACACGATCCTTTGCGAGGAAACCCTGATCAACGCCGTCAACCGCGAGACCACGGACATCACCCTGTCGATCGGAGACCACTGCTTCATCGGGCGGCGCAACTATTTCACCACCGGCAGCCAAATCCGGGTGGGCGACTACTGCCTCACGACGAATGACTGTCAGTTCCTCGGCGCCGACCGCGATATCCGGTCGCCGTTTGTGCCCTACCTCGTGAGCGGCGCGCTCACGGACTGCGCCATCGTGCTCGGCCCGAACTGCTGGCTGGGCCAGGGCGCGACGCTGCTCAAGGGCGTGGGCATTGGCTACGGTTCGGTGATCGGCGCGCGGACGGTGGTCACGGCAAATGTCCCGCCGCTCAGCATCGTCGTCGGGCATCCGGGGCGGATCGTGAAGCGTTTCTGCCCGCGGCGCGAGGCATGGGTCCGCGCGGAGGATTTCAC
>JAYTML010000213.1:0-3093 GCA_043728655.1 Chthoniobacter sp.
GGCCGCCGCCGCGCAGGATCGCGCGGCAAAGGCGCTCGTCGAGGCCGAGGCCGCGCGCGACGCGGCGCGGGCCGGCCGGAAGCGCACGGCGCGCGAAGGGCAGATCGAACATTTCAGCTACCACCTCCGGCGCGCGAAAGACGGCGTCGTCAACGCGGACAAGAATCTCGCGACGTGGAAAAAGGAGCTGACGATCGCCGAGGCCGTGACGGCCGCGACGGGTGCCGCCGCCGCTGAGGCCGCAAAGAAAGCGGCCGCGGACCCGGACGCGACAGCGCAGGCGGCAGCCGCGACCGCACAGAAGGCCGTCGAGCGCGCGGAGCGGGAACTCGCCGATGCGCGCAAGCGCGTGGACGAGGCGCCGAAGACGCTCGAAGCCGCGCGGAAAAACCTCCCGGAACTCGAGGCCAAGGTCGCGGAACTCCTCGCGACGCCCGAGCCCGAGCCAGTCGCAGCGACGCCCGAGGACGGAAAATTCATCGAGGTCCAGGCCGCCGCACGCCAGCTCCAGCTCACCGCGCAAGAGGCGCAGGCAAAGGCCGCGCAGGCCATCGCCGCCATCCGCGATACGAACGGCGGCGACGGCTCCGGAGCCGCGGCGCTCGCCGATCTCGACAAAGCCGCACCCAGCGAGCCCGCGCCGCCAGCGGCTGACACGGGGCACATGAACCTCGCGCAGATTTACGAGAGGGCCGTGCAGAACGAAGGCGCGCTGACGCAATCCTACCGCCGCCTGCGCGCCACTGATCTCGCCATGATCCGCCGCCTCCCGCTCGCCAAGGCGGTGCAGCTCACGGAAGTCGCGAAAGTCATCCGCCCCGATCTCAAGGAGGCGCTCCAGGCCTCCGTCGAATCCGGCGAGGACGTCGCCGCCGCGCGCGAGGCCGTGCAGACCGCGAAAGGTGAAATCAGCGCGATCGTCCGCCTCGCGAGCTCGCTGCTCTCCCAGGCGCAGGGCATCGACCGGAGCGAGGGCTCCACCGTTTCGACCGAGGAGTACAACACCCAGTTTGAGCAGTGGGAAAAGATGCAGACGCTGGCCGCGGAGGATGAGGGCGCATGGGCGAAAGATCTCACGGCCGCGATGGAAGGCGGCGAGGGCGCGGCGGGCGAAGGCAAGCCGGGCGGCGAGGCCGGCGACGGAACAGCCGGTGGCGCTGACGGCGCAGGCGCGGGCACAGCGGGCGGCGGAGGCGCGGGTGGCAAGGGTGCGGCGGGTGCCGGATCGGGGCGTCCCGGCGGCACGGGCGCGGCAGCCGGCGCGGCAGGCGCGGGCGCTCCAGATCTCGGAAAATCCGGCATCGCGGGTCCATTTGGCGGAGGCGCGGGATCCGGCGCAGCGGGCGCTTCCGGCGGCGAGCCGGGCGGGCCCGGCGGATTTGGCAAAGGGGGGATCGCCGGCGCGCGCGGCGCGTTTGGAGCGCCGGAGGATGTTTCCCAGCGCGTCTTCCCATTTCCCGGCCGCCGCATCGCCGCCCGTGGCCCCTCGGCCAAATGGTTCTTCGCCGACAGTTGGTACATCCTCGGCCCCTTCGACAACACGCGCCGCGGCAACATCGAGCGGAAGTTTCCGCCCGAGACCATCATCGACCTGAACGCGACCTATCCCGGCAAGAACGGCGTTCCGATCCACTGGGAGTTTCACCAGTCCGGCAAGCCGAACGTCATGCCGCCGATGGATGCCTACAATGCCGCGGTGCAGGACCCTTCGCGCAGCCCCGCCGCCAACTACGAGAGCAACCTGCAATACGTCATCTACTACGCCTACACCGAGCTATGGTTCGAGCGGGCGTGCGACCTATGGGTGGCCATCGGCAGCGACGACTTCTCCAAAGTGTGGATCGAAGACCAGCTCGTCTGGTCGAGCGGCAAGAACCTGAAAGCGTGGAAGCTGAACGAGGGCCTGCGCAAGGTGCACTTCAAGCAGGGCATCAACCGCGTGCTCTACCGCGTCGAGAACGCCAACAACAAGACCGAGTTCTCACTCGTCGTCTCGCTCCAGCCGTAGCGGGTGTGTAAAAAAAGGGAACGCCGCGCCCGGAGCCGGCCGCAGGCGAACGCCTGCCCCTCCCGGAGGGACGCGCTCCCGCGCGTCCCCATCTTTTCGGTGCCAAGCGCTCCAGCGCGCCCACGGAGCCAAGCGCTCCCGCGCGTCCGGGGCGAGCGCAAGCGAGGCGGCGGGCGCAACGGATGCGGCGCGCCAACCCTCCGGCCGCCTCGCTGCGCTCGCCCTAGGCGCGCAGGAGCGCTTGGCTCCGGGAGTTTGGGACGGGCAGGAGCCCGTCCCTCCGCTCGGTCCAAAACTCCATTTGGGACCGCCCCTGTCCGCGCAACTCCGTTGCCCCCGTGAGCGCGCCCGCCCGCCACGAGCCTCCCGCCACCGAAACAGAGTTTCCCCCGCAGCCGCATTCCCAAACCGAGTTTTGGAACGAGGGGGAAAGCGCCATCGGCCCACCCGCCGCCGGCTGCCTTGACACTCCCCACCCACCCCGCTACCAACCCCTGCAAGCGCAATATCCGACTATGATGTCGTATAATAACATGTTAGGCCCTTCCCGATGAAGCCGCTTGTTCCATCATCAGATGCATTCTGGATTCTATCTTCCGGCTACCGCGACGCCGGAGATGCCACTCTGTCTCTGATTCGTACCGAAACCTATTCCGGCTTTGTCGTATTCCCGTGCGTTTTCTCATACTTCCGCTGCATCGAACTCGCTCTAAAGGCCGTCCTCGTCCATCACGCCGTCCCGGAACAGGAGATTACTCGGACACTTGGCCACCGCATCTCCGCACTTATATCACGAGCCGAGACATTCACGTCCATTTCTGCACTCGGCATCCGACCAGAAGATCGTCAGCTACTCGACCGATTCTCGGACGACTATTCTAATAAGTGGTTCGAGTATCCCGACGATTTCTGGAAGGCTTATCCCAAGCTCGAAGAACTAAAAGACCTCGCACACCGAATCTGCGACACGATCCAAGCCTATGAACCCTAGGCTCAAGTTTGAAGTGCAACATTGGTTAGTGGCGAAGGAAGCATTGATCGGGTGTTTTGTATCCATGTCTTTTTCTTGGTCGGGCATTTAGTTG
>JAYTML010000214.1:0-7264 GCA_043728655.1 Chthoniobacter sp.
TGCGACGATGCCGCTCCCGGCGCGCTCGGGCGCGTCCATGTTGATCCGCGCGCCGTGGATGTTGTTCATGAAATACTTCCCGCGAAACTCGTCCGGCCACGATTCGCCCTGGTAGATCATCAGGCCGGCGTGCGCGTGGCCGCCGCCTGCGGCGTCGCTCGTGCCATTGCCCGCGTGCGGATTTCCGCCGAGGAAGTGCCGGTGGTCGGCGATCGTCTTGATGTCGTCGTAAGTGTAGGGATTTGCGTGCGGCCCGGCCTGACGCTGGTAGCGCCCGCCCTGGATCATGTGGAAAAGATGCGGGATCACGCAGGCCTCGACCACGCACTGGCCGCGCGCGTCAAAGTCGATGCCCCACGGATTGCTCGTGCCTTCCGCAAAGACCTCGAACTCCCCGCGCACCGGCTGATAGCGCCACACCCCGGCGTTCAGCTTCACGCGGTCCGCGTCGGCTGTGCCGGGCTTGCCGACCTTGCTGTTCGTGAAGACGCCGTGGCAGCCGTAGAGCCAGCCGTCCGGCCCCCAGGTGAAAGTATTCAGCGTCTCGTGCGTGTCCTGGGAGCCCCAGCCGTCGAGCAGCACGCGCGGCTCGCCAGCGGGTTTCGGCGCGTCGCCGTCCTGGATGGGGATGAAAAGGAGATTCGGCGCCGCGCCGACGTACACACCGCCGAAGCCGACCTCGATCCCGCTCACGAGATTCAGCCCTTCCATGAAGACCGTGCGCCGGTCGAACTTCCCGTCGCCGTCCGTGTCCTCAAAGACCACGATGCGGTCCTTGCCTTCGCCTTCCTTCGCGCGGTTTGGGTAGGTCAGGCCTTCCACCACCCACAGCCGTGCGCGGTCATCCATGCAAAAGGCGATCGGCTGCACCACGTCCGGCTCGGCGGCGAAAACCTTCATCGCAAAGCCCGGCGGGAGCGTGGCCTCCTGTGCGGCGCGATCCGGTGGCAGGCCGGCGAATTTGATCGCGTCCGGCGTGAGATCGGCGGCGGCGAGCAGCGCGGGCAGCGTGAAAATGCAGGCGAGAGCGGGGAGAGATTTCATTCGGGTGTGGATGGATGAATTGTTACCCCGCTCCCATTCCGTTAATTCCGTCTTAAAAGACAAAAACGGAATTACGGAATTTTGCCAGATTAACGGAATGGGAATCCGGCAGTCGTTTTCGGCAGATGATCCGCGCGCTTACTTCAGCGGCGAGTAGTCCGTCGCCTTCATGAAGACCGACTTTACGCCGTCCGGCACGGTCAGCGAGCCGCCTCCCTTTTCCTCGCTCGCCGCTTTGGCCGCGATCCATGCCGCGTCGGTGCGGAAGGCGTCGAAGGATGCCTTGGCCGCATCGGTGCTCGCGTGGGCGAGCAGATAGACCAGCGTGTTGTCGGCGTTCTTTTGATCCGCCGTGAGCTGCCAGTACCAGAGGTTCGTCATCCCGTGCTTTGCGAAAAGGCCGGTCGTGTGATCACGGAAACGCGCGTGCAGCAGCGGGAGATTTCCCGGCGTGGTCGTATAGGTGCGCAGCTCAAAGACGCGCTCGCCCGCGCCGGCGCCCGCCTTCACCTCCGGCGAGAAATCCGTCGCCGTCATGAAGAGCTGATCCACCTTCGTCACGAGCTTCCCGTTTACCTCGGATTCGCTCTGCGCCTTCTTCCAGTCGGGGTCGCCCATGAACGCTTTCCACGATGCGTCGCGCGCTTCGCGGCTCGGGTAGGCGAGCACATAGACGAGCTTGTTGTCCGGGTTTTCGAGCGGTGTCCAGTAGCCGAGATTCGTCATCCCGTGCTTGGTGAAAAGCGCGACCGTGTGCTCGCGGAAGCGCTTGTTCAGGTCGTCGAGCTTTCCCGGAGCCGCGTAGTAGGTGCGCATTTCAAAAACGCGCGTGTCCTTTTCCGCCGCAGGCGCGGAGACGATGGCGGCGAGCATGAGTGTGGCGAGGAGGGCGAGGGCTTTCATGGCCGGAGGCTGCACGCCTGCGTTGGCGCTGGCGAGTGCTGAAACCATGTGCGCCTTTTCCGCGCGCCGACGCCGTCAGATCGAGTTGAGGAATTCGAGGAGTTGACGGCGCTGCATTTCGCGGAGGCGGATGTAGCGGTCGCGCGAACTGGCGCCTTCGCCGTCGTGCGCCCGAATCGCTGCGTCCACGGTGGGGGCTCTGCCGTCATGGAGATACGGCGCGCTGGCCCGCAGTCCCCAGAGTGGCGCGGTGCGCATTTCGCGGGCGCCCGCGTCGGCTTGAGCGATGCCGTCGCCCAGCGCGCCCATGTCATGCAGCAGGAGGTCAGAAAAGAGCGGGACTGCCTTGCGGTTCAGCGCGGCGATGTCATTGCGCCCTGTCATGAGCACGGGCTCGTGGCACCGGTCGCAGCCGACCTGCCGGAATACGCCCCAGCCTGCCTTTGCCGCTGCCGACATGGACTTCTGCGGCGGTGCGCCGAGCAGGCGCATGAAGTCGGCCGCGGTGTCGATGTCCGAGCGGCCGGTCACTGGATCGGCTTCATCTTCCGGATCCGCAAAGCCGTCCCACGCAGACAGCCTGGCGGTGTCGCCATTTGGCGCATTTTCCGTCGGGAAAAAGCGGTTCGTGATTCCCATCTCATTGCGATAGGCGTCGCCGGCAAAGGCGAGCAGAGTGGCCTGCTGCGCCTTCCAGCCAAAGCGCCCCACGCGCACGTCGCCGGTCGTGACATCCGTGATGCGCGAGACGCGGCCCGCGATTCCGTCCCGGCTCGGCCTCGCGGCGAGCCCCTCGATGGTGCCATCCGGGATCGCCTCGATGAGGCCCATCCCGAAGAGCGGCGTGGACTGCCGGAGCGCCGTCACGTTTGCCTCTGAAGGCACGATTTCGAGAGCATCCGGGTGAATCGCCTTGTCCTGGAGCAGCGAGCCGCCGAGCTCCGCGAGCGGATCAAAGGCGACTCCCGCTGCGTGCCCGAAGCGTGTCACCGTTTGCACGCTGCCGCCGCCCGTTGCGGGCGCGCTGTGGCAGGACACGCATGAGACGTTGTTGAAAATCGGGCCCAGGCCCGTCTCCGCATTTTCCTCGTTCAGAAATTCGTCCAGTCCCGTCGCGAACGCCTCCTTTTGCGCCGTCGTGAGTCCGGGCAGGGGATCGCCGAACCGCGCGGGGCCGTGATGCGGTGGCAGCCGACGGGCGCGAGGCTCGTGCCGGCGCGGGGGGCGCAGTTGGCCGCGATCGGAGGCTGCCGGTGGCGGTAGCTGCGCCGATGCAGTGAGTACGGTGGCGAGGAGGATCGGGAGGGTGCGGATCGGTTTCATGGTGGCGGAGTCTTGAGGTTGGAGCGGCATCGGGGTTGCGGCCGGCTTGTTGCCCAGAATCTGCCCGCGGACTGTAAAGCCCGTATGAGTGCGGGCTGGGAGAGTTGTAAAGGGAGCGTAAAAGTCTGCGACGGACTGAAGCGCGCCGCGCCGGCACTCGCGGAACTGAGTGACGCCCACCCATTTGACGCTCCCCGGCCAGCCCGCTAGCTTGCGCGCCTCATGCCTCTGAAGCTTTATGTCAAAGTCTGGTGCCCGTGGTGCGTCATGGCGCAGGAGTGGCTCGATGCCCGCGGCTTCCGCTACGACCTCCGCGATGTGGAGAAGGAGCGGGCCGATTACGACGAGATGATCCGGCTCTCCGGCCAGCGGCTCACTCCCACGCTCGTCACCGCGGGCGGCGCGGTGCTCCCGGATTTCGGCCCGGAGGAGATTGAAAGTTTCCTCCAAAAGAACAGCATCGCGCCGTGACGGGCACCGATCTTCCACTGCTCCTCGGCGCGGCTGCGGCCGATTTCGACATCGCGAACTGGGGACTTGTTTCAAAGGTTCTCCTCATCTTCGGCACCGTCGCATTCAGCCTCAGCCTCCGCAGTTTTCCGCATCCGGCCATGCGCAAGCTCGGCGCCCTCGGCATCATCGCGACTTCGTTTCTCATCGGATGGCTGCTCAGCGGCTACTGGCAGGTCGGCGCCTTTTGCGCGTCGAGCTGGCTGCTCCTGCCGTGGCTGGAAATCCTGACCCGCGTCCGCAAGCTCACCCTCCCGCTTGAGAAAAACCTCCGCCACAAGTCCCCGCCGCATGCGGAGGCCTTTCCGGCCCTCGAGGAGATCACCGGCGAGGTCGAGGGCGAGGGCTTCGAGCATGTGGATGACGCCGGCTGGGACTGGCAGGACTACGCGCAGTTCTTCCGCCTTTTCTACAAGCCCGCCGACCGCTCCCAGTCCGCCATCTGCCTCATCGACCAGCACGACGTCGCCTTTTTCTACCTCAGCATCTCCTCCCGCGCGAAGGACGGCACGATCTGGACGACGTGGAACTACCCCTTCAGCTACAGCCTGAAACTCGTCCCGCAATGGCGCGTCAACCGGCTCCGCGGCGACCAGACCTTTTTGCAGATATATGAAAGCCACCGCAGCTTTCTGAATCTCAACCGGGTCCGCCTCGACGACCTCGCGGAACTGGACCCCGAGACCATCCAGCAGGACATCCAGAAGGACCTGCGCGCCCAGATCACCCACAACATCGCCACCGGCATCCTCAAGCAGAACTCCACCGGCGAGATCCGCTACTCCTGGCGCGGCATGTTTTTCATCTGGATTCAGTTTCTGCGCGATCTGGTGCGGCTGTCGTGACGACCGAACCGCAGACATTTCGCGCCGCCGGGCGCCTGATCGACTTCATGCGCCAGGCGGATGAGCCGGGCCTCGTCAATCTCGCCGCGGGCGTGCCGGGGCTGGACGCGCTGCCGGCCGCGGAGCTGGGCGCGGCATTTGCGCGGGGTTTTGAAAAGGAGGGCGCGAAGATGTTTGCCTACCACCATCCCGAAGGCGACCGCCCGCTGCGTGACCACCTCGCCGCCCGCCTGAATGCCCGCGGCGCGAACCTGAGCGGCGGGCAGCTCGTGACCGTCACCGGCTGCACGCAGGGACTCCAGCTTCTGCTCTCGGTGCTGGTGCAGCCGGGCGACATCGTGGCCGTGGAGGCGCCCGCCTACTACGGCATGCTGGAGCTGCTCAGCGTGGCCGGCGTGCGCGTGCTGCCGCTGCCCGTCGCAGGCGCCGGAGGCATCGACCCCGCGCAGGTCGAGCCGCTGCTCGCGCGCTGGAAGCCGCGCTGCCTCATCGTCTGCACCTCGCTCTCGAATCCCTCCGGCGCCACGATCCCCGAGGCGAACCGCGAGCGTCTCGTCGAGATCTGCCGCGCGCACGGCGTCCGCCTCATCGAAGACGACATCTACGGCGAACTCGTGGACGGCGGCGCGCCGAAGACCATGCTCGCGTGGGACGACGGCTCGACCGTCAGCTACGTCACCAGCTTCTCAAAATCCGTCTCGCCCGGCCTCCGCGTCGGCGTCTGCGTGCCCGGCTCGCTGCACGAGGACTACGCCGCGCGCAAGTGCCAGCAGGATCTCCACAGCGCCGTCACCTCCGAGGTCATGCTTCGGGAGTTTCTGGAAAGCGGCGCGCTAGATCCGCATCTCACCGGTCTCCGCGAGCGCAACGGCCACCGCCGCACGCTCGCGCTCGACGCCATCGCGCGCTCGTTCCCGACCGGCACGCGCGTCGATCAGCCCCGCGGCGGCTACATGCTCTGGGCAGAGTTGCCGCGCTCCACCGACCTCGCCGCCGTGCGCGACGCCGCCCGCATCGAGCGCGTCGTCTTCGCCAGCGGCGCCGTCTTTTTCACCCAGCCGCCGGAGAAGACCTGCATCCGCCTGAACTGCGCCAAAGCCAGCGAAGCCGAACTCGTCCAAGGCCTCGCCACCCTCGGCACGATCCTCCGCGCGCAGGCGTGAGGCACCACCGCTCCGCGCGGCAGCGCACCCAAAACCTACGCCGTCATTCTGAGCGGAGTTTCGGGAGTCCGCGACCGGAACGCAGCGAAGAATCGCTGACTGTAAATGGGCGGAGGTGGGGGGAGTTATCGCGCGCACATCCACCAGACCGCCTCCGCCCACGAAGAGTCAGAGATCCTTCATTCCGTCCCGGTCGCCGACTCCCGGAACTCCGTTCAGGATGACATGCAGTTTTTTGGACGGCTCGCGCAGTCCGGCAGTCCGCACGGCCTTCCCGCTTGCCGCGCGAAACGTCCGCCGCTCCACTACGCACCGTCCCCAAGTCCACGCCCATGCTCACGCGCGCCCGTTTCCTCCTCCCGCTCGCCATCTCCCTCGCCGCCGCGCAAGCGGAGGATGCGCCGGATTTCGCGCGCGACATCCGGCCCGTGCTGGAGAAGCGCTGCTTTGAGTGCCACGGCGAAAAAAAGCAAAAGGGCGGGCTGCGGCTGGACCGCACCGCTGACATCCTGCGCGGCGGCGATTCGAGCAGCGCGCCATTCGTCGCGGGTAGGAGTGCGGAGAGCGAGATGTTCAAGCGCGCCACGAGCGATGACGACGATGAAAAGATGCCGCCCAAAGGCGACCGCCTGAACGCGGAGCAGATCGCGAAACTCAAGTCGTGGATCGACGCCGGCGCGAAGCTCCCGGACGACGGCTCGACCAGCGGGGCGAAGCACTGGGCCTACGTGAAGCCCGAGTCCCGCCCGCTGCCGGGCGTGAAGGACGCCGCGTGGTGCCGGAACGGCATCGATCGCTGGGTGCTTGCGCGGCTTGAAAAAGAAGGGCAACGCCCGTCGCCCGAGGCGGACAAAGCGGTGCTGCTCCGCCGCGTCTCGCTCGATCTCACCGGGCTGCCGCCGACGCTGCCGGAGGTGGATGCTTTCCTCGGAGACCCCGCGCCCGACGCGTATGAAAAGGCCGTGGACCGGCTGCTCGCATCGCCCGCATACGGCGAGCGCCGCGCGCGGCCGTGGCTCGATCTCGCGCGCTACGCGGACACGAACGGCTACGAGAAGGATGCGCGCCGCTCGGTCTGGCCGTGGCGCGACTGGGTGATCGACGCCTTCAACCGCGATCTTCCGTTCGACCGGTTTACCATCGAGCAAATCGCCGGCGACCTGCTGCCGGACGCCACGCAGGCGCAGAAGATCGCGACTGGTTTTCACCGCAACACGATGTCGAACACCGAGGGCGGCACCGATGACGAGGAGTTCCGCTACGAGGCGGTCGTCGATCGCGTGAACACGACCTTCGGCGTCTGGATGGGCACCACGATGGCCTGCGCGCAGTGCCACAATCACAAGTACGACCCCTTCCTCACAAAGGAGTACTACCAGGCGATGGCCTTCCTCAACAGCACCGAGGACAGCGACAAGGACGACGAACGCCCGACGATGAAAGTCTTCGCGCCCGGCCAGCAGGCGCAGCTCGAAA
>JAYTML010000215.1:0-20064 GCA_043728655.1 Chthoniobacter sp.
TGGGCGGGCCCGCGATTTTCCAAGGAGCCTCCACGTCGGCCTTTCCCTCGGCGATGCCTCCGCCGCGGTTGCTGATCTCGATCGACTTCGTGGCCGTAGCACCCACGAGGAGCGGGGCGAAATCGAGCGCGCCGGGGAGAGCCAGCTCCGGCGGCGCGTCGGTGATCGTGATGTCCACATCCACCGCCGCCGAGACGCCCGCGCCGGTCTGCACCGCGTAGGAAAAGCGGTCGCGCGTGATCCCGAGATCCGCAGGCGGCGTATAGGTCACCGCGCTGACCTCGCGGCCGAGCACCCGCACCTCGCCCACCTTGCCGTGTCGCGGTTCGGCGCGGATCAGGTATTTGAGCGGCTCGTTTTTCCTCCCGTAGATGCGGAGCTGGATCTCCGCGGGCTCCCCGCGCTTCACTTTCACCGTCAGCGGCAGGGCCGGCGGCGGCACCTCCGCCGACGGAGCCGCCGGGCGCTGCGCTATCGCGGCAGGCGTGGAAAAGGCGAGCGTCCACACTGCGCCGAGCGCGACGAGGCGGACGAAACGGGCAGCGGGATTTTGCACAGGCCCCGATGATTGCGCGGCCCGCCGCGCCCCGTCCAATCTTTCCGCGCGGGCGGCACGCCTCCTGATTATGTGTTTGCCGCCGCAACGGCCCGCCAGTTAGAAACTCCCACCTTTCCGCAGCATGAGAAACGCCCGCCTCCTTACCACATTCGCCGCCGCTGTGCTCGTCCTGTCCGGCCTCTTCGGGCAAACCGCATCGGCGCAGATCTGGGGCGCGCGCACCCCCAATGCCCCGATGCGCAAGGCCTCGGAGATGATCCGCCGCCAGCCCGCTGCCAAAGTGGACAAGGATCTGGAAGAAGTAATCACCCCGGGCAACTCCCGCGTCCTCATCTCGCTCAGCAAGCAGCGCGTGTACGTCATGACCGGCGATCAGGTTTACATCGACAGCCCCATCTCGTCCGGCAAACGCGCCGGCATGACGCCGACGGGCAGCTTTTCGGTGACGGAAAAAGACCTCAACCACCGCTCGAGCGTTTACGGCAATTTCGTCGATCGCAGCGGGCGGGTCGTCCGCGCGGGGGTCAGCACGCGCGTAGATTCCGCGCCGAGCGGCACCCGCTACGAGGGCGCGCCGATGAAGTATTTCTGCCGGCTGACAAACAACGGCGTGGGCATGCACATCGGCATCCTGCCGGGCTATCCCGCCTCGCACGGCTGCATCCGCCTCCCGGCGGAAATCGCCCCGCTCATCTACGCAAAGGTGCGGGTCGGCACGCGGGTGGTCATCGAGTCATAGGCCCGCGCTCCACGAGGCGGCGGCGGAGCAGGTTCAGCGCGGTTTGGGCCACGAGGTTTTTGAAAGTCTCGCGCTCATTCTGAAAACGGTGACGCTCGACCACTGGCGGCTCGCCCGGAGTCGCCAGCGCGATGAAGACCGTCCCCACCGGCTTCGCCTCGCTGCCGCCGCCCGGTCCGGCGATGCCCGTGGTCGCCAGCGCGTAGTCCGCCCCGGCAGCCGCGCATGCGCCCGAGGCCATCGCGCCGGCGACCTCCGAGCTGACCGCGCCATGCTCGCGGATCAGCGCGGCATCCACGCCGAGCGCGCGCGTCTTCGCGTCATTCGCGTAGGTCACAAAGCCCTGCGTGAAAACCGCGGACGCTCCCGGGACATTCGTCACCCGATGCGCGACAAAGCCGCCCGTGCAGGACTCAGCGATCGCCAGCGTCTCGCCACGCGCGGTGAGCAGATCGACGATCACTTTTTCCAACGCCCGGCTGTCCTCCGACACGATGTGCGCGCCCAGTTTTCCGATCACGATCCCCCTCGCCTGCTCCAGCACCGCCGGCGCGCCGATCAGCCGCACATCCACCTCTCCGGGCCGCGCGCAGTAGCCGACCTCCAGGCCGAGCGCCAGGAGCGGCTCGCCCACCAGATCCTCCACACCGGACTCTCCCATGCCGGCGACCCGATACATACTCATCGCCACCACCGGGCGCGGCGGCAGCGCCTTTTCCAGTATCGGCAGCACCTGGTCGGTGAACATCGGCTGCAGCTCGCGCGGTGGTCCCGGCAGCAGAAAGATGTGCGGCGAGTGCCCCATCCCTCCTTTGTCCAGCGGCGGAAAATAAAGGCCCGGCGCGGTCCCGTTCGGATTCATCAGCACCACCGCCTCGCGCGGACGCTGCGCCTGGAGCCGGTTGCGCGCGCCCATCGTCAGACCGCGCCGCGCAAACCTCACCTCGATGGCGCGCATGATCTCCTCGTCATGCACCAGCTCCAGCCCGAGCAGTTCGGCCACCACATCCCGCGTCACGTCGTCCGTCGTCGGGCCGAGCCCGCCGGTGACGAGCACGATCTCCGCGCGCCCAGAGGTCTCCAGCAGCGCATCGCGAATCGCCAGCCCGTCCGGCACCGTGACCTGCCTCTCGATCCGCAGCCCGAGCGGAAAAAGCTCCTCGGCGAAAAACTTCAGGTGCGTATTGATGACGTGGCCGAGCAGCAGCTCGGTGCCGGTATTGATGACTTCGACGCGCATGGGAAAGTAGCTTGGGCTTTAGCCCAACCGAGCGGGACTTGGGACTAAAGTCCAAGCGACTTTTCTCACCCGCGCTCCGCCTGCACGTCCTGCAAATCCCCCGGTTCGCATGAGATCGTCAGCGCGATCGGGCGGCAGCAGACCGCGCAGTCCTCAATGGTCGTGTAGTCCCCCTGCGAAGTATCCACCGTCGTCGGGAAATACTCCCCGCACCACGGGCACGGCACGTCGGTTTCGATCAGGAAAGTCATGCGGGACATCAATATCCTTCCGGATTGAGGGGAACGCGACGGTGCATTTTTCAGCCGACGCTACAGGCAGAGCCGCCGCTGCCATCGCTGCCATCGCTGCTCGATCCCTATGCGCATGTGTTCCCGCGAGCCACTTATTGCTACCGGCGCTTCCAGAGGAACAGAAACACACCAACGAGCGCGGCTGCTCCGACGATCAGCGGCAAGAGCCGCGCTTCTGGTTCAGAAATTGGCTCGGACGATTGATCTAATGCAGGATTTGACGGCGATGCCGGTGTCTGCGGCTGTCTTTGCAATACGGGCGCAACAGAAGGAGGCAGAGTTGCAAATGTCTGATTTTTCTCCGCCTCTCTTAGCCTTGGAAGAATCACCTCTCTCCATTCGTTCCAGTTCTCAAGATCCGCAGGGTCTTTG
This sequence comes from Chthoniobacter sp., assembly GCA_043728655.1. Classification (GTDB taxonomy): domain Bacteria; phylum Verrucomicrobiota; class Verrucomicrobiia; order Chthoniobacterales; family Chthoniobacteraceae; genus Chthoniobacter. The sequence continues at coordinate 3,204 of JAYTML010000215.1, forward strand.
CCTTTTGCGATGAGGTTGTCCTTGAACGCATCTTGTTGCCGCCAAATCTCATTTTTCGCAGCAAGGTCCGCCGCACGCATGTCGATGCCGGGACGCACTGCGCGGTAATCCTTCGCTTTCACTGCCTGCTCATTCTCTTTCCACCAAGACCGGATCATCGGCATCGTCTTGTAAATGGCGACCTTGCGATTGTCATCCGCCCATTTCCGGACTTCGGGCGTGAACGCCGGTGATTTCGCCACTATTTCGAGCATCAGACTGGCCAGCCCGTATGACTTTGGTGCCACTGAACCTACGTCCCCAAGCATCGGCCGGATCACAAAAGGCTCGTCCACCAACATGGCAGGCGCGAGCATGACCAATGTTTCAGGACGCATCGCATATTCTAAGTCACCGCAGCCATCCCTATACTGCGAAGAATCAATGTCCGATTCCGAAACGGTCTTCACAGTTTCAGCCAGGATTTGCGGGTCCCCCAAGGAAAGAAGCTCTTTTCGATAATGCGGGACTTGGACCCTGGCATCGAGTGGATTTCCGCCTGGTCGGAGCAGTTCTTCCAATTTGCCGCGGTTGTAGCGGATGAGGATCAGCCGTTCGCTATCAGTCAATAAAGCGATCTTTTGGGGCTTAGATGCCGCCAGCCATCCGCCCATCTTCGCAATGATAGCATGTACCTGCTCGTCGGCAGAAGCCGGTTCTTGGGCGGTCAATACCAAGCACACACTGAACATCCAACCCATTGCGATGGCAAAATGTCTCATGGCGGCAAAGTGAACAGATCTTGGGCTCCCTGATTTGCGCGCTGCCAGTCTTCGCTGCGTATCCAAATATCTTGACTTCGGTCGCTGACTGCCGGGTCCATCAAAGTTTTGGTGTTGCCATAGCGCAGAGGATACGCCCCGGCATCATGCTGGAAATCGGAGTAACGCCCACTGGGACCGCCATAGTTGCGCGTCGAAATGCCCAAAGCATGGCCGATTTCATGCGCGCAAGCGTTGAGATACCCATCCAAGTGGTAAGGCGGGGCCGTGGACTCGGTAAATAATTCGCTGTTAATGAATACCCAGCGTGATTGCCTTCGATTGTTAGCAGCGTTGAAGCCGGCAACGACGAGCGAAGACCCAGGAAGATAGCCGTTACTGTAGTATTGCTGGAATCTGCTCACTACAAAAATTGTTAACATATTCTCGTCGAAATAACCGGAATCCAAAAACGGTTGCATTTCGGTATCGAGAGACAGGTCGCCGCTGCCGCGGTCCAGTTTGCCGTCGAGATCCTCATCATAGCGCAGCGGGATGACTCCTGAACCATAGGCGGAATAAAACTGCACACACGCCTGACGGAAGGTCCGGTTGAGGTGGTTGATGATTTCCTCGGAAATTCGGTATCGGATCCTAATTTCCGTAGGATTGTTTCCCGTCGCCGGCGGCGGCACATCGTGCGCCGGATCATACACATAACATATTCGCACCGGAACGTCCCATTTCACCAAACTCAAGACATTCAAGGTACGCACCACTTGAGGCGGAGTGGACTGGTCCACAATCTCAATTTGCGCCTGCTTCGTCAGCGGCAGTGGTAAGTTCTTTCCGGTGATTGTCAGCAACGTCTCTTTTCCGCTGAGTTCGGTCGGCGAAAGACCTATGATCAAATCATCTCCTGGTTTCACACGGATTGTAAACAGGTCCGCTGCGTCATCGCTTCCAACGTCAGCTTTTACATGATCGCTCACATCCAATCCTTCTCCGTAGATTGGTCCTTGCCCGATGCTTGTCCACCATTCCGATCTTTTAGTGTCCTTTTCGCCATTGTGCTGCCCCATAGGTGAACTCGGATCGGGAGGATCTCCCTGCAAAGGATAGTCAAAACCCTTGATGATATCCGACGTAGTAAATTCCACCAGCGGCAGGAGCACTGCCCGCTGGAGCGTTTCGTATTTCGGGGTGCCGTCGGGGTTGGTGGCGGGCTGGCCTTGGGCGTCGGTTTCCTGTTTTACTCCGAGGGCGAGAATCATTCCGGCGCTGTTGATGCCTTGGATTCGCAGGCTCCAGCCTGCAGGTAAGATTGCCCTTCTGATTTCCGCAGCACCGGGTCCGTCCTCGTTCCACAGGAACCAGCCGGAGTTCCATGTGGCGGCCTTGTCCGGGCCTTCGAGGCTGGAGCCGTTGAGAAGAACATGTCCGGCGTTGCTGATTTTCGCGGAGGTAGTCCCGCTGAAATTCACCTGCCCCTGATAAGTCGCCGGAATGACATTGAGGAATGGAAGCAGGTTGCCATTGGTGAATAGGAACGCGCTCGACCCGGTATTGAAGACGGGATCGGCGGGCGCATCAGAAATACCCACCGCTTCCTGGCTGTCATTGACATCGAGCAGTTGCGAAGAGCCAGAACTGCTTTCGAGGAGCGTACCAAGGTCCAGCGGGCTCTCCCATCCCGGCAGCCAGAGCGCCGCATGCTGGGACTCAAAGCCAAGCTTTCCGCCGACGACTCCGCCGCGGCTGATGGAGGAGGGATAAAAGGGATCGTCATAAAACGTGGTCGCCGATGACACCGGCCCTGCGAGACCGTAGTAACTCTCGGGATGGTAGTCGCCGATGACGGTGCCATTTTCACTCAATCCATAGATAGAAGTGGCGAACCCGATGCCATCGGCGGACTCTGTTACGGTGCCGCCGGCAAAAGAGAAGAGGCTGTAATGTTCCTCCGGTGAGTCTGGAAAATCAGGGTCCGGACGCTGGGCATGGAGGCTGCCGGCGAGGGTGCCGGCTGCGTTCATGGCTCCGGCGGCAAGTTCTCGGGTGAAGCCGCCCGAAGCATCTTGCAGCGGCAGCGCAGACAGCACGGTCGGTTCGCCCGCGAGCCATGTAAAGGGATGCTGCTCGCCGTAATCATCCGCATAGACGAATGCGGCCTGGCCCACATCATTGAGGGCCGCGGCCCATACGTCGTGCCCGTCCTGGGAGCCTCCGCTGATGTCTATGATCGCATAGGTCACCAATGGGAGTTCAGCCGAACGCTGCCCGTCGCCGGGATAGCCATCCGAGCCATCCGGCACGCCGTCGCCGTCGGTGTCGTCTGTGTTGGGATTCAGATCTTTGAGAAACTTATGCAGATTCGTCATGCTCGAATCGCCCGGCGATGGCGCGTTCGGGTCCACGCCGAGATGGCCAAAGTAAAACTGCTCCCAGTCATCCGGCAAGTCGCTGCCATCGGTATCGACCGCGGAAAGTGGGTCGGTGCCTTGGAGCAGCTCCGCCCAGTTGCCGATGTGATCGCCGTCGAAATCGGCTGTGAAAGGATCGGCCGTCGGGATGTCGGAACGGCGCAGGCGGAGGAAGAACCTGTCCGTTGTGGACGTGAAGCCCAGGCAAGCGTGGTATCGGTGCCGGATTCGATGAGGGGTAGATACTCCCAGGCAGACAGGTCGTCCGAATGCTGGATGAAATAGGTGCGGCCAGGCTGGCCCCACCATGAGAAGCCGTAGCTGCCGAGAGCGCTGTCGTAAGTCAGGCGCGAACCTTCGTTTGGATCGGAGGCGGTCTGCGCGGTAGTCGTGCAAATAGCTACGAAGCTGATTAACAACACAAGCAGACCGCGCAGGAAGGGACGGCAGTTCATTTTCCCGTGGTCGGATAGTAGCGGCTCTTCTTCGGCCAAAAGTTGATCACCGTGTCTTTCGGCACGGGCGGGTGTTCCTTGAGCCATTGCGCGCGGGCGGCGCGCTCGGCTTCGCGCTTTGCATAGTCGGCGGTGAGTTGAACAAGATTGGCATCATAATAGCGGTGGAGCGCATCGAGCGCGGCGAGGCTGCCATCGGCGGGGGCTTCGCCGGAAAGCAGGTAAGTGGAGCGTCCCGCGGGAAACTTCGCCAAGTCCGGCACGGTCTTAAGTTCCCACCTTTCGCCCAAACCTTGTTCCTCCGCGAGACGCTCCCACTCGGGCGCGAACCGGTTCCAGTCCGCCACGGATTCCCGCGTTTCATTTCCAAGACCCATGATGAGCCAATACACCGTGTCCTCGGTTTCGATTTCGCCATGACCCGCGAGAACGTTGAAGTCGATGCTGCTCCACGCAGCGCACCGGCGGTCGCCGGCCTGCCAGTGCAGCTCCGTCACGCGGCGGTCATAGACAGTGGCCGAAAGCAGCAGCACCGCGCTTTTCTTCCGCGCGCGAGCCTCCGCCGCTGCAAGCTCGGCAGGCGAAAGCGACCTCGCCGCAACCACCGGCACGGGTGGCTGTGCCGGCGGCACCGCAGGCGGCGCGACACGGCGGTAGAAAATCGACCGGTCAGGAAACTTCACTTCCACGCCATCAAGCACGCGCAGTGGACGCGTCAATTTGGTGTCTGCGCCCGCAGGCGCTTCTTCCGCAGGCATCCCTGCAGGGAAGACCAGCGCGAAAGCGGCTGCCGCAATGATGGCAAGCGGCCAATGGGAGGGAGCGAGGGGACTTTGCATGGGTTCAACCGATACGTTCCATCATTTATGGGTGTGTGTGATTGGGGGGCAAGACTTTTACTTGCATGGGCGTGCCCGATTCGCACGCTCTCACCTCGCAAAAACTTGTCGAACTGCTCAGCGTCGCACGGAAGGAGCGCGGCTGGTCGCAGGAAACGTGGGCCGTCGAGGCCAAGGTGAGTCCATCGTGCATCCAACACCTTGAGCATGGGCGTTCGACGCCAACGCTAATTACGTTGCTCAAACTCGCCGCCGCTTTGGAAATGAATTTGCCTGACCTTTTGCGCGACGCGTTGCAAATCGCGGAGTCCAAGAAGGCGAAACCGCGCCGGTGATCGGTGGCATCGGTGCGGGACCGTGAGATGCGGAGATATTTCGGCAGTGCCGAGTTTTCGCCGGAGGGATTTCCTAAAGCGCCAGCTTTAGGCGCGGTGCGTCGCTCCACAGATCCTCAAGGCTGTAGAAGCCGCGCTTTTCGGTGTGGAAAACGTGGACGATCACGTCGGTATAGTCGGCCACGATCCACTGGCTCGTGGGATACCCGTCCACGGCCATCGGCAGGACGTCGTGTTCCAGCTTGAGGCGGTCATGCACCTCGCTGGCGATCGCTTTCAAATGCGGCTCGGATGTGCCGGAGCAGACGACGAAAAAATCCGTGAAGCCGGAGATGCCGCGCAGGTCGAGGGCGATGATGTTTTCGGCTTTCTTGTCTGCGGCGTATTGCGCGCAGAGGCGGGCGAGTTGTTCAGATTCGATGGGGCGGCTCCTGGTAAAGGTGGTTGTTGGCGATGATCGAGCTCACGGGCTCGGGGACGAGATACCGGATCGAGGCCCGGCGCGCAACCCGCGCGCGTATCTCCGTGGCGGAGATGTCCACACGGCGGGAGATCGTGGGGAACCCGTGCGAGTCGTCCGCCGCCTCGGCGCCGCGTCCGAAGACGACGAACTGCGCGATGCGGCGCAGGTCTTCGATGCGCCGCCAGGTGTGGAGTTCGCGCAGATTATCCGCGCCGATCAGGTAGTGGAGCCGCGCGCCGGGAAACTCCGCGGCGATCCGCTCGACGGTCTCGATGCTGAAGCTGGGCCCCGGGCATTGCAGCTCCGAGTCATCGAGGGCAAAGCACGGCTCGCCGGCGATAGCCGCGGCGAGCATCGCGCGGCGGACTGCCGCCGGCGCGGGCGGGCGCGCGAGTTTGTGAGGCGAATGCCCGGCGGGAATGAATACCACGCGGTCGAGCGCGAGCTGCTCGATCGCCTCGCGCGCGAGGATCAGGTGCCCGTGGTGGACGGGGTCGAAAGTGCCGCCGTAAAGAGCGAGTCGGAGATCGGATTGCGGCATGGACTTGTTCGTGGTGATTCGTGAATGCTGAATGCTGCGACGCGGCGCAAGCACGACTTTCCACCACTATGCCTCACTCCTCCCTCGGACAGCTCCTCCTCACAGGCGTCCCCGGCACGGTTCTCGATGCCGAAACCGCTGCGACATTCCGCCGCCTCCAGCCGGGCGGCTTCATTTTGTTTGGGCGAAACATCGAGTCGGCCCCGCAACTGCGGAAGCTGATCGATGACCTGCGCGGGCTGAGCGCGGTCGAGCCGATCATCACGATCGACCAGGAAGGCGGGCGGGTTTCACGGCTGAAACTCGTGGGCAACGAGCCGCCGAATGCGAACCAGCTCCGCGACAAGGGCGACCTCGCGCTCATCGCGCGGCACGGCGCGATCACCGGGCGGCTGCTGCGCATCTTTGGCTTCAATCTCGACCTCTGCCCGGTGCTCGACATTTCCTTTGACGACGAGGCGGACAACTCGCTGCGCGGACGCTGCTACGGCAATGACGTGGCGCAGGTCGTGCGCAATGCGGGCGCCTTTAACGACGGGCTGCGAGGCGAGGGCGTGCTGAGCTGCGGGAAACATTTCCCCGGCTACTCGCGCGCGCCGCTCGACGCGCACCACGAGCTGCCGGTCATCCCGCTGAGCCGCGCGGAGCTGGACGCGCATGAGTTGGCGGTCTTCCGTCACTTTGCGGACAAGGTGGACTCGATGATGATCGGCCACGGCTTTTACCCGAGCCTCGAAAGCACGCAGACGCCCTCCTCGCTCTCGCGCGCGGTGATCACCGATCTTCTGCGCGGCGAGCAGGGCTTTGCCGGGCTGGTAATGACCGACGACCTGGACATGGGCGCGATCCTGAACCACTACGGTCTCGAAGAGACGATCCGGCTCGCGATCACGGCGGGCAATGATCTGGCGATGATCTGCCATCGCGTGAACATGGTCGAGGAGGCGCATGGCCATTTGCAAAACGTCGCGCGAGCCGAGCTCGACCGCGCGCTGGAAAACGTCGCGCGCTTCAAGGCGAAGATGGTGAAGCCCGACCCGTGGAGTGAGGAGGAATTCCGCCGGCGCGATGCGGAGGTGTGGGATCTGCGCGTGGCGGTGCTCGGCGCGGAGGGTGCCGCCCAGCGCAGCCCGGAGGATGGGAAGCGCTCGCCGGTGGAGACGTACTGACGGCAGCGCCGCGTCAATCGGGCAAGCTCGCGCCGGTCGGATCCGGGACATCGCGACCGCTCTCCTGAAGTGCCTGCATGATCTCGGTGCGGAATTTTTTCCCGACGGCCTCCCAGGTAAAATGCTCGGTCGCGAACCGATGGGCGGTTTCGCCGAAGCGGCGGCATTTCTCCGGATCGGAGAGCAGCTCGGTGAGGGCGTCGGCCAGCGCGGGGATGTCGCCGGGCGGCACCACGCGTCCGGTTTCGCCGTCGGCCACGAGATGCTCCAACGCACCGACGCGGGCGACGACTGCGGGGACTTTCATCGCGAATGCCTCGATCACGGCGATCCCGAACGGCTCGAAGCGGCTGGGCAGGCAGAGCACGGACGCCTGCGAGATGAGCTGCTTCACGCGGGGGAGCGGGACGCGGCCGAGCACCTCGATCTGCGGATGGCGGATCTTCGGCGCGGCGCCGACGATTCGCAGCCGCGCGTCGGGCAGCCGCGCAAGCACGCGCTCAAATGCCTGCACCAGCTCGGGGCCGCCTTTGCGCTCCCAATCGATGCCGACGAAGAGCACCGTGCGGTTCGCATAGCCGTCGTTTTCCAGCGCCACGGGCGTGGTGTCGATATGGCAGCCGGCATAGACGCAGCGGACGCGGCCGGGCTCGCAGCCGTACTCCCCTATCAGGGAGGCGCGGGTGTTTTCACCCATGACGAAAATGCGGGTGGCGCGCTGATAGACCTCGCGCTCGAGGGCGATCCACTCCGGGGTGGCGAGAAAGGCGCGGCTGAAGGTCGGCGAGCGGAGGTTCGCGAGATGGGTGTGGTCGGTGTAGATGAAGTGCGGGACGCCCGGCAGGTGTGCATCGAAGAGCGACTGCGTGGAGACGGTGAAGGCGAACTCCCCGCTGCGGCCGGCGAGGCGGGCGAGCAGGAGGCGGCGGATCTGGCGGAAGATGTACGGCGTGTAGTAAAAGCACGGCGAAACCGGCCGGCGGTGCCGCAGGATGGCCCAGCCGTAGAGCGCGAAGACCCACAGCCAGTTGATGAGCATGACGTGGGGATTGCGCTTCAGCAGGTCGAGGCCGACGTCGATTTCCTCCAGCTCGAACCCGGGGAAGTTCCGTTCGAGTTCGCGCCGCGTGCGGCCATTCGAGCCGGAGAAGCTGCCGCGTTTAATGAAGGCGATTTTCACGCGTGAATCGCATAGCGCATCCACCCGCCCAAGTCCCGATTTGTCTCGTCCCGCCAGGGTCAGGCGGCCCCGAGCTCGATCTTGGAAATCGGCACGTGATTCTGCTCATTGAGCCGCACCCATTCGCGGAGCGTCTCGGCCTGGACCGCCGAGCGGGCCGCCGGGGCGGCACCGCCGATCAGGACGATGCGGACGGTATCGAGCAGGATGAAGACATCGAGGAAGAGGCTCATGTGCTTCATGTAGTAGAGGTCGTACTCCAGCTTCCGGCGGCCGTCAGCCACCGAGGCTCCGTACGGATAGCTGACCTGCGCCCATCCGGTGATGCCCGGCTGCACCATGAGCCGCTCGTGATAGTAGGGGATCTCGGTCGCGAGCATCTGGATCAGCTCGGGCCGCTCCGGCCGGGGACCGACAAAGGACATGTGGCCGCAAAGCACCTGCCAGAGCTGCGGGATTTCATCGATCCGGTAGCGGCGGAGAAGCCGCCCGACAAACGTGACGCGAGGATCGTTCTGGCCGCACCACTGGATGCCGTCCTTTTCCGCGTCCACGCGCATGGTGCGCAGCTTGATCATCTGGAAATCCCGGCCGAAACGTCCCGCGCGCGTCTGCTGGTAGAAGATCGGGCCGCGTGAGGTCAGGCGGATGGCGACGGCGGCGAGGGCGACGACTGGAGCGCCAAGCACGAGGCCGAGAGTCGAGCAGATGATGTCGAAAAGCCGCTTCACCTTTTTGATGTAGAGCAGGTGCGGCTCGCCACTGGCGGTGAGCAGCCATTCGGAATTGATCAGTTCCAGCGGCACGTACTGCTCGATCTCCTCGCAAAGGCTGACCAGCGGCATGACGGAGATGCCCGAGTAGCGCAGCTTGCAAAAATGCCCCGTCAGCGTGGCGTCGCTGAGGCTCTTGTTGGTGCAGAGCACGCGGCTGATATTCTCGCGCTTCACGATCTCCGCGAGCTGCTCCACCTTCCCGAGCACCCGTGCATTGCCCATCGGCCGGTAGTGGCCAAAGGCGACAACGCCGACCAGTTCAAGGTTGCGACCGCTGAAATTCGTGAAAAGCCGCGTCTCCACCTCGTCGAAAGCGCTCGTCACGATATACGCCACGCGCTCGCTGGCGTTGCGCAGCGCGTGCAGCAGAAAGACATGATGGATCAGGACGACGAGATACGCGGCACTCGCGCCGAGCAGCATGACGCCGCGTCCGAGCGGCCTGGCAGACACCGCATACGAGCCGCCGATGAGGACGAGCACCGCCACCAGCGTGCAGGCCAGGAGGATAAAGGCGCGCTCAAACGTGCCGCGATGCGCGCTGTGCGTGGAGTAGAGTCCGACGATGTATATCGACGATGAAAGCACCACGCCGCCCAGCGCCAGCATCGGCCAGTGCATCCATAAAGATCCGGTCGCCTCGTCGCCGAACCGCAGGAGGAGGCCGATGACCAGCGCGAGCGTAAAAAGCGCGGCGTCCGCTGCAAAATGCAACGACACATGGAACCAGTGCTTGCGGAGTATTCCGTTGCTGTTCATGCGGGACGTGGAGATCGGAAAAAGGCGGGGACTTCGGGGGAGAAGCGGGAGGCTAATAACTTTATAGCGCGACTGGGAAAATGCGGGCTCTCGGCCCTGCTGGCAAGCACTCATTTTGGCTAAAATACGCACTTTCCCGGAAGGGAGATTCCCTATTTCGGACTGGGGCCAGGTCGTGATTCGCCTTCCCGCTTGCCGGGTTGGCGCTTCCACGCAAGCCTCCGCGTCCGATGCCCCACGTGCCGCCGCTTTTTATCCCACTGTTTTCCGCAGTCGGGTATGCCTTTGCCGCGCTGATGCTGAAACGGGCGACCGAGGGCGGCGCGGGGGCCTGGCGCGTCAGCTTTCTGACGAACTGGGTGCTGGCCTCCATATTTTCGCTGCTCTGGCTCCTTCCCTCCGATCATCCGGCCACGGCCACGCATGTCTCCCACGCGATCATTTCCGGTGTCATATTTTTCGTCGGACAGGTTTTCACATTTCTCGCCCTGAGCCGGGGGGATGTCTCCGTCGCCACGCCGGTGCTCGGGTCAAAGGTGGTCTTCGTGGCGCTTTTCTCCGTGGCGCTCGGCGCGGCGGCCATCACACCGACGATGTGGGCGGCGGTGGGCCTGACGGCGCTGGCGACCGCGCTCCTCGGGTCAGGCGGCGGCGCGGCGAAACGCGACGCGCTTTTCCGCAGCCTGCTCTACGGCTTCAGCGCTGCGGCGGCGTTTGCGCTGACAGATGTGCTCCAGCAGCGCTGGGTCAAGGCGTGGGGCTTCAGCCACTACGCCGCCACGATGTTTCTCACGGTGGCTCTGCTCTCGCTCGGACTCATTCCGTTTTTCCGCGGAAGCCTCCGCGCGCTCCCTGCGGCGGCGTGGCGATGGACCCTCACCGGCGGCACGGTGCTCTCGCTTCAGGCGCTGGGGATCGCGTGGAGCATCATCACCATCGGTGCGACCACGACGAATGTCCTCTACAACTCGCGCGGCGTCTGGAGCGTAGCCCTCGTCTGGACGGTCGGCCACTGGTTCGGCAATGCGGAACGCGCCCAAGGCCGGGCCGTCATGTTCCGCAGGCTTGCGGGCTCAGCCCTGCTTCTGGCGGCCATCGCGCTGATCGCGAAGCAGCACGGCGCTTGAACGGAAGACCGGCTCGAGAAACGGCGCGGTCTCTGGGTCGGGCGTCGTGCGATGGGCCTTCGGCTTCGCCTTTTTCCCGACGCGCGATTTTTTGACCGGAGCCGAATCCCGCGTGTCCGGGCCTTTGGCCATGGGTGCGAGTTCGCCTTCCACCGACACCACGCACTTGAAGACCGGTGAGCTGCCAAAGCGCTCGCGCCGGGGGCTCGTGTACCAAAGGCGGAGGTCCACGTCGCCGGCCTCAACGGCCTGAAAGACCCACCTCTCCTGCCCGGCATTGGTTGCCGAAGGGGGCATGTACTCCTTTGAGACGAGCGTCAGCACGGTCGGATCGGGAACTTCCGAAAGCCGCCATCCGTAGCCGCCCCGCTGTACGGAGGAAAGCCACACGGTCAGGGTCCCGCCCGGCGTCAGCGCCACGATGTTTCCCTGCTGCGATCCGTAAATCTCCGCCGCCGCGACGGGAGGCGGCATCGCGATCGGCGGCAGTTCGCGATTTGTCGCGGAGTATTTTTTCCCCTGCGGGGCGCTGCATGCCACAAGCGTGACTGCGAGAAACGAAAGACAGAGGACCTTTTTCATAACAGGGGAAGGGGTGAGAATCGGAGACTGACCGCCGGCGTTTGTAGGAATTCCGTGCATCGGATGTCCAGCGCCGTCTTCGGATAAGGCCCGCGACTTCGCGTCCGAAAACCCCCGTAAAAATTCGCCGACTGCTCCAGCCCACACCCCGGCACGCCCGCCACCCGGCGGACGTGCCGAGTGCCGGCTCAGGTTCCTCTGCGCGTCGGCAGAGGCTTGGGCTTTTCCTTCTTCGGCTTTTTCACTTCTTTCCGGTGACTGTTATTGCCTTTGGCCATATGGGATTCTGGTTTTGGAGTTAACGGCCTGACGTCGCTCTGCAGCGAGGCTCGGACACGTGGTCAATTTGTCGGCGGAAGCGGAATGAACAATCCAAAACTTTGCCGGCTTCATCGGATGAACGCCTTTCGACGGCCGCCGCCGAAAGCTCCGCGAATTGGCGCTCTCAGCGCTCCGAGTCCACTCCCCCCAAACCCGCCTGCCGCTCCGAACCGGGATGGTGCGCGATGCAGGGTTCGAACCTGCGACTTCTTGCGTGTGAAGCAAGCGCTCTACCACTGAGCTAATCGCGCTTTTCCGGGAAAACGGAGCGGCAGGATATGCAGCCCCGCGCGAGACGCCAGCGGAAAAAAGCGGGACGTGAAAGCGGAAGCGGCTTCACTCGCCACGGTCATTTTCCACGCTCGCCTTCCCCATCGCGATGACGCTGGCGACGGCGTAGTGGTCCGAGTGGCTGAGACTCAGGCGCAGCTCGCGGATGCCGAGCCTCTCGGCAGTGGCGGCTCCGGTGCCGTGGAGTCGGATGGAGGGTGCGCCGGTCTCCGCGCGGCAGACCTCGATGTCGCGCCAGCCGAGTTGCTCGCCGATGCCGGTTCCGAAGGCTTTGGAGACGGCCTCCTTGGCGGCGAAACGCGCGGCGAAACAGCGCTCGGGGACGCCCGCCTGCGCGCAGTAGGCGCGTTCGCTTTCCAAAAAAATCCGGTCGAGAAACGGGTCGCCGTGCCGCGCTATGGCGGTGGCCAGCCGGGCGGTCTCCACGATATCCACGCCGAGGCCGAGGACGGTCATGGACATGAGAGGCAGCACCCGACACCTGTCATCCGCCCTCCTTCATCGCCGCCGCCATTTCAGCGACGGCGTTTTCCAGCCCGACGAGCAGCGCGCGAGAGACGATGGAGTGGCCGATATTCAGCTCGGTGAGGTGAGGGAGCGCGATGATCTCGCGGATGTTCGCGTAGTTGATGCCGTGGCCGGCATTGACCTGGAGGCCGAGGCCGCGGGCGTGGATGGCGGCAAGCCGGAGGCGCTGGGTCTCGTCGTGCCGGGCCTGGCCGGCGGCGTTTGCAAATGCCCCGGTGTGGAGCTCGACCATCTCGGCGCCGAGCTGGTGCGCGGCATCGAGCTGCCGCGGATCGGGCTCGATGAAAAGGCTGACACGGATGCCGGCCTGCTGCAGCCGGGCGATGGAAGGGGCGAGCGCCCGCATCTGCCCGGTGGCGTCCAGACCGCCCTCGGTGGTGATCTCTTTGCGGTTTTCGGGAACCAGGCAGACTTCCTCGGGGAGGACGCGGAGCGCCACGTCGAGAATCTCCGGCGTGTTTCCCATTTCGAGATTGAGCTTGGTATTGATACTCTCGCGCAGAAGGAAAACATCGCGATCCTGAATGTGCCTGCGGTCGGCGCGGAGGTGGACGGTGATGCCGCCGGCGCCCGCGCGCTCACAAGTCGAGGCGGCCAGAATCAGGTCGGGTTCGCAAATCACCGAGTCGGGATCGAGCGCATAGCGCGCCTGCCGCAGTGTGGCGATGTGGTCGATATTGACGCCGAGAATCATGGGGAAAATCCGAAATCCGAAATCCGAAATCCGAAAGAACTCCGAATGGTTTGAAATGCTGAAAACATGGAAAGCGCCGGCGACTGGACAGCCGTTTTCCGGCTTTCCCGCTTTTGGAATTTGTTTCGGATTTCGATATTCGGATTTCGGATTTTCCGCCGCCCGTCGGCTCAATGTTTGAAATGCCGCACGCCTGTGCAGATCATCGTCATCGCCCGCTCATTCGCGGCGGCGATGACCTCCGGGTCCTTCACGGAACCGCCGGGCTGGATCGCGGAGGTGGCACCGGCTTCCGCAGCGGCGATGAGGCCGTCGGGGAACGGGAAAAAGGCGTCGCTGCCGACGGCGCTGCCTTTGAGCGAGAGCCCGGCGTCGGCGGCTTTCCAGATGGCAATGCGCGAGGCATCCACGCGCGACATCTGGCCCGCGCCGATGCCGAGCGTGCGGTCGGCGGCGGCATAGACGATGGCGTTCGATTTCACATGCTTGACCACGCGCCACGCGAAAAGCATGGAGGCCAACTCGCCCGCGGTCGGCTGGCGGGAGGTGACGACCTTGTCTTCAAGAGCGGTTTCGGGCGAAGCGTCGCGGCTTTGCACGAGGACGCCGCCGGTGACCGAGCGGATGAGCATTTCGTCCTCTTCGGAAGTCGGAAGCGGGCGCGACAGCTTACGCATCAGGCGGAGGTTCTTCTTTTTCTGCAAAAGCGCGCGCGCCTCCGCGTCGAAATCCGGAGCGATGATGACCTCGCTGAAGATTTCGCTGATCGCCCGGGCGAGCGGTTCGGTAAGCGGGCGGTTGCAGATGATGATGCCGCCGAACGGAGCCTGCTTGTCGGTCGCGAACGCCTTGTCCCACGCGGCGCGAAGGTCGGCATCGCTGCCGACGCCGCACGGGTTCGTGTGCTTGAGGATGGCGACGGTGGGTTCGCTGAATTCCTCGATCAGCTCGGACGCGGCGGTGATGTCGAGGATGTTGTTGTACGAAAGCTCCTTGCCGTGGAGCTTTTCAAAATGCTCGTCGAAGCGGCCGTAGAGCGCCGCAGTCTGGTGCGGATTCTCGCCGTAACGGAGGCGGGCGACGACCGGCATCGAGAGGTTCAGCGAGCACGTCGTTTCCTGCTCCTTGTTGAGGTAGTTCGCGATCGCGCCGTCGTATTTCGAGGTCGTCACAAAGACTTTGATCCCGAGCCGCTCGCGAAGTTTCAGCGTCGTCGCGCCGTCGTTGGCTCGGATGTTTTCCAGCACGTCCTCGTAGTCCGCCGGATCGACGACCACCGTCACGGAGCGGTAGTTTTTCGCCGCGCTGCGGAGCATGGAAGGGCCGCCGATGTCGATCTGCTCGATCGCCTCTTCGAGCGTCGTCTCGGGCTTCGCGATGGTCTTCTCAAACGGGTAAAGATTTACCACCACAAGATCGATCGGCTTGATTCCGTGGGCCTCGGCCTGCGCGCAGTGGTCGGCATTGTCGCGGAGGAAAAGGAGGCCGCCGTGGACCTTCGGGTGGAGCGTTTTCACGCGGCCGTCGAGCATCTCTGGGAAGCCGGTGAACGCCGAGATTTCCGTATTCGCGATGCCTTCCTGCGTGAGCAGCTTCGCCGTGCCTCCGGTGGAGATGATTTCGACGCCGAGAGCGGTTAGTTCGCGGGCGAAAGGGACGAGGCCGGTTTTGTCGGAAACGGATATGAGGGCGCGCCGGATAGGCTCCGAGGAATTCATGAGGGCGCAGAGGCTAGCGCACTCCACGCGCCGGTCAATTGCGTCCCTCAGCCAGCCGCCAGACCTCCAAAAGTGAACCGCGCGGCCACCCAATAGCCGCGCGGTTCGAACCAACCCTTAACAGACCCTGCACAAACATACGCCCCGATTTCCGCCGCGCAAATGGCCGCTAGCGATGAAGCTGGAGGGATCCCGGCCGGCCGAGCGCGGGCAAAGCGCGCCGCTGCCACTGCCCGCAATTGACTTCACCCCGGCGGGCTCCTAGTCTGCCCTTGTGAAAAGTTTCACAAAGATGGAATCCACGACCACCGCCACCGACAAGACCGACGCCCTCAAGTCCACGCTGGAGCTGATCAACTCCCAGCTCTACTCGGTGGAGGAGCGGATCCGGCAGCAGGCCCGCGCGTTTGATCCCGCAGTCGAGGGCTATGTCGCCTACGCGATCGAGAGCAATGGCAAGCGGCTCCGGCCCGCCCTGGCGCTACTCGCGGGCGGCGCGACCGGAAACATCTGCACCAGCCATTTCGACCTCGCGGTGGTCGTCGAACTCATCCACGCGGCCACGCTCGTGCATGACGACATCCTCGACGGCGCGGACAAGCGCCGCGGACAGCCGACGGCAAACGCCAAATGGGGCAATGCGATTTCCGTCCTGCTCGGCGACTGCCTTTTCGCCCACGCGCTGAAGCTTTCGACGAGTTTTCCAAATGGCGAGATCAGCCGCCGCATCGCCCATGCGGCCAGCGACGTGTGCAGCGGCGAGATCATCCAGACCCAGCGGCGCTTCGACCTGAAGCTGAGCGTGCCGGACTATTACAAGATCATCGAGATGAAAACCGGGGCGCTTTTCGCAGCGGCCTGCGAGCTGGGCGCGTTCATCAATGAGGCATCGCCCGATGTCATCAGCGCGCTGCGCACCTTTGGCATGCGGCTCGGCACGGCGTATCAGATCTACGACGACGTGGTGGACCTCGCGGGCGACGAGGCGAAGGCGGGCAAGACCCTCGGAAGCGACCTTCGCAAGGGCAAGCTCACACTCCCCATTCTCCACCTGCTGCAAAACGCCGACGCCGGCGAACGGCACCACCTCAGCGAGATCATCCTCAGCGGAGAAGATGACGCCATATTCGCCCTGGCCGAGCGCGCAATCGCCACCGGCGCGGTCAAAAGCGCCGTCGCCACCGCGCGCAAAATGCTCCGCGACGCGCAGACCCAGCTTGAGATCGTCCCGGCCAACAAGCACCGCGATGCGCTCGCCAATCTCGTCGCTACTCTCGACGGAATGATCGTGCAGTTCGCGGTGTAAAGCCGCTCGCGCAATTGGCCTCGCGCCACGCGGATTCGCCGCTAAGGCTTCACGGCAGCCCCGGGTTACATCCGGGATTCCGCCCCCCCAAAAAAATCTGCCATGCTCCCGCGTCTCCTTTTCGTCCTCGTCCTCACCCTCGCTACCTCCGCCTTCGCGGATAAACTCGATCGCCCCATGGGCTTCATCGGCGTTCCGTTCGGCGCGGCTCCGGCGGACACCGTCCGCATCCTCAGCGCGCGGCCAGGCCTCATCGTGCCCGAGACGCTGCCCACGAACGTGGAGAAGCTCGACCTCACCGGCGGCAATTTTGCCGCGCAGGAGGTGCTCAAGTGGACCATCGAATTCGTGGACAACAAATTTGCCGCCGCGACCGTCACCCTCAAACCCGACGGCAACGGCCTCGCCGTCTACCGCGACCTCAAGCAGAACCTCACCAACAAATACGGCCAGCCCACCGGCGAGCGGAAGCCCGGCCTTTCCGACGCCGAAAAAAAGAAACGCCAGGGAACCAGCGGCGCGCGCAGCAAGGAAGACACCTACGGCAACGTCGCCTACTGGAAATTCGCCCCGACCATCGCGGACAAAGAAGCCAAGGTGATCATCTGCGAAGC
>JAYTML010000216.1:0-3312 GCA_043728655.1 Chthoniobacter sp.
AAAAACAAACTGCGCCATGGGAATTGCGACGGCGTGCAGGTTCGTGGTTCATTTCCCACATGGCAAGCACGCGCACTCCCCTCCAGCAGCTCGACCAGCGTTTCCACCTTCACCCCTTCACAAACCACGACGACATGCACGCGGCGGGCACGCACGTCATCGTCTCAGGGTCCGGCGTCTTTGTGCAGGACGCGGAGGGCCGCCGCCTGCTGGACGGCCTCGCCGGACTGTGGTGCGTGAATGTCGGCTACGGCCGCACCGAGATCATCGACGCCGTGGCCGCGCAGATGCGACAGGTCGCGTTCTACCCGTCCTTTTTTAATACGACCACCGAGCCCGCCATCCGACTCGCCGAGCGCCTCGCGCGGCTCGCCCCGGCGCGGCTCCAGCACACGATCTTTTGCAACTCCGGCTCTGAGGCCAATGAAACCGCCCTGAAAATTGTCCGCGCCTATTGGAAGCTCCGCGGCCAGCCGCAGCGCACGAAGATCCTCTCCCGCGAATTTGCCTACCACGGCGTGACGCTCGCCACCACGAGCATGACCGGCCTGCCGGGTTGCACCACGCCCTTCGACCTGCCGCTGCCCGGTTTCCTCCAAGTCCCCGCGCCTCACGCCTACGCCGCGGGGCGCGAGGCCGATCCGGTCGCATACGGAGCGTGGTGCGTGCAGGAAACCGCGCGCACCATCGAGCGCGAAGGCGCGGAGACGATCGCGGCGATGTTTGTGGAGCCGGTGCAGGGCGCGGGCGGCGTGATCCCGCCGCCCGCCGACTACCTCACCGCGCTGCGCGCGCTCTGCCGCGAGCACGGCATCCTCTTTGTCGCGGACGAGGTCATCACGGGCTTTGGCCGGCTCGGCGAGTGGTTCGCGAGCCACCTCTGGGAGCTCGATCCCGACATCATCACGCTCGCGAAGGGCCTGACCAGCGGCTACCTCCCGCTCGGCGCGACCATGCTCAGCGACGAGATCGCCGGGACGCTCCTGCACAGCGGCTACTTCGCACACGGCTTCACCTACTCGGGCCACCCCACGAGCTGCGCCGCCGCGCTCGCGAATCTCGACATCATCGAAAACGACGGGCTCGTCCCGCGCGTGAAATCGGATGTCGGTCCCTACTTTCAGGAGAAGCTGCGCGCCTTCGCCGGGCATCCCGCCGTGGGCGAAGTGCGCGGGATCAATCTCATCGGCGCGCTGGAACTCGTGCCGCGCGGCGGCCGGCCAGCGCTCACGCCCACGATGATGCTCGGGGTGAAGGCCGCGGCGCTCGCGCGCGAGGAGGGCGTCATCGTCCGCGGCATTCGCGACATCCTCGCGCTCGCCCCGCCGCTCACCATCACGCGCGCGGAGATCGACCAGCTTTTTGATGCGGTGCAAAAGGCCGTGGACCGGCTGTGGGAATGAAGACCGTCTGCCGCTGCTTCTGGGCGCAGGCGCCGCTCGACATCATCTACCACGACACCGAGTGGGGCGTGCCGGAGCACGATGACCGCGCGCTTTTCGAGCTGATCATCCTGGAGGGCGCGCAGGCCGGACTGAGCTGGTCCACCATCTTGAAAAAGCGCGAAACCTACCGCGCCGCATTCGACTGCTTTGACGCCCGGAAGATCGCGCGATACGACGACCGCAAAGTGGCCGCGCTCCTCGCCGACCCCGGCATCGTGCGCAACCGCCTGAAAGTCGCGTCCGCCATCCTCAATGCCCGCGCCTTTCTCGCCGTGCAAAAGGAGTTCGGCACCTTCGATCGCTACATCTGGCAGTTCACCGGGGACCGGCCGAAACAGAACGCTTGGAAGTCCCGCGCGGAGCTGCCGGCCAAGACCGCCGAGTCCGACGCCATGAGCCGCGACCTGCTCAAGCGCGGCTTCAAATTCGTCGGCTCGACCATCTGCTACGCCTTCATGCAGGCCACCGGGATGGTCAATGACCACACGACCGACTGCTTTCGCTACGCCCCCCTCGTGAGAAAAGGCGGCGGCTGACGCAAACCCGGCTTCCCTCCGGGCGCCCATTCTGCCATAACCCCGCGCCCTTCATGGACGAACCCCATCTCGAGCAAGCCACGCTGGAAGACCTCCCGCAGCTCACCGACCTCCTGTTTGAACTTTTCACGCAGGAAGCCGACTTCGTCCCCGACCGCGCCAAGCAGATGCGCGGCCTCCGCCTCATCCTCGAGCAGCCGAACCGCGGCCGCATTTTCGTCCTCCGCCAGAACGGCACGATCCTCGGGATGATCAACCTGCTCTTCACGATCAGCACGGCCGAGGGCGGCTTCGTCATCATGCTCGAGGACGTGATCGTGCATCACGAGTTCCGGGCAAAAGGCTTCGGCGACAAGCTCCTCAGGCACGCCATCGAATACGCGAAGAAAAAGGATTTCCTCCGCATCACGCTCCTCACCGACCGGCTGAACGACCAGGGCCAGCGCTTTTTCAAAGCCCACGGTTTCGTCGAGTCCAAGATGATCCCTCTCCGCCTCATCCTGACCACCGGCGAACAGCCCGCCTGCTGATGCCGGACGGTTTCGTCGATCTCGGATTCGCCCGCGTGGACAGCGACCGCGCCCGCCGCTGCGGCTTCCCCGAGGTCATCTTCGGCGCCGGCAAAACGCCACCCGACGTCCTCGCGATCGGGCGCACGATTTTGGCGAAAGAGCGTGTCCTCCTCGTCAGCCGCGCGAACGAAGAGCAGCACCGCGCCCTCTCCGTCGAGTTTCCCGACGCGCGGTGGCATGCGCGGGCACGCTGCATCACAGTCGAGACTGAGCCCCTGCCAAAGAACGACGGAACCATCGGCGTCCTCTGCGCCGGAACCTCCGACCTGCCCGTCGCGGACGAGGCGGCTGTGACGCTCGAAATCTTCGGCAACCATGTCGAGCGCATCACCGACGTCGGCGTGGCCGGCATCCACCGCCTGCTCGCCGAGCGCGACCGGCTCGAAGCCTGCAATGTCCTCATCGTCGTCGCCGGGATGGAAGGCGCGCTGCCGAGTGCCGTCGCCGGGCTCGTCAGCAAACCCGTCATCGCCGTGCCCACGAGCGTCGGATACGGCGCCAGTTTCGGCGGCCTCGCCGCTCTCCTCGGGATGCTGAATTCCTGCGGCTCCGGCGTGACCGTGGTGAATATCGACAACGGCTTCGGCGCCGCCTATGCCGCCGCGCAGATCAACCGGCAGCTCACCGCCGCGCGCCGCGGGCAGTAGGCCGGCGCTCCGGGCTACTTCACGGCGGTCTCGATCCGCATATCCTTCACGCGGAATTCCGCGTCCTTGCCGGCCAGGTAAAAGGCGAAGCCGTTCCGTCCGGGGCGCGGCA
>JAYTML010000217.1:0-2538 GCA_043728655.1 Chthoniobacter sp.
AGCCGAGGCCGCCTGCATGCGCTGCCACAAAATCAAAGGCGAAGGCGGCGACGTGGGGCCGGACCTCGCAGGGATCAGCGCGAAGCATGATCGCGCCTACATTTTGCAAAGCATCGTCGAGCCGAACGCGGTCATCGCACCCGGCTTCGACAACGTGCTCGTGACGCTGAAGAACGGCGACATGGTGGCCGGCCTGCTCAACGCGGAAGATGCGAACGAAGTGACGCTCGCCTCGCTCGCCGACGGGAAAAAACAGAAGGTCAGAAAGGCGGACATCAGGGAACGCACGCCGGTCCCGAGCGCCATGCCGCCGGGCCTCGGCGAAGTGCTCGGCAAGCGCGGCCTGCGCGACGTGATCGAGTATCTCTCGACGGTGAAATAGCGGCGGCCGGCTGCCCGGGAATTCTCGCAGATCCGCCTCCGGTTTTCTTTGATTCGGCGCGTCCGAGTCGCACGCCGCGCGAATTTATTCCGTGCCTTCGACGCCACGCCTGCCCCACCGCCGCTACTGAGTGAGCCTGTCCTGGTTTGGTGGGCGCGATTTGGCAGGGCGGAACAGGCAGACGAAGGCAATCGCCAGCAGCAGGCGGCGGAACATGCCGGCTACGAAAGTCGATTACGGCGCGACTTCCCAGACCTTCACATCGTCGAGCAGCAGCGACTCGCCGCGGGTGACGAAGCGGTAGCCTGTCTTGTCCACATCCAGCGCGGGATCGCCCGCCTCCACCTTCGCGCCGTTGTCCGTCTGCACGGTCACCTTCGCGCCCTTCATTTCCACGAGCATCGTGTGCCACTCGCCCGGCGCGAATTTCGCCGCGGCACGCCCCATCGCCGCGCCCTTGCTGGCCTCGTCCTTCTTGTCCTTGTCCTTGTTCACCACCAGCGCATCGGGCGACACGACCACGCGGAAAAGGTGCCCCTTTGCGTGGTTGAAGCTGAGCTGGAAAACCTTCGCGCCATCCATCTTGAAGGAAAACCGGATCATCGAATCGCGCCGCGGCACGCCGAGCGCCAGCACCGCAGCGTGCATGTCGGAGGCCTTTTCCTTGCCGATGATTGCGCCGTCCTTCACCTGCCAGTCGCCCTTTGGCATCGCCCACGGCTTCTCCAGCCCGCCACTTTCAAACGCCGACTCAAACGCGATTTTTCCCGGTGCGGCGAGCGCCGGTTTGATGTCTGCGTCTTTCGCCGCAAAGGCGAGGTTCGCGATAAATGTGAAGGCTGTCAGGGCAATGAGTTTGGATTTCATAGGTGGTGGATTTTGAAATGCGGGTAGCGAAGCAGTAACAGCGCGAGAATCCTGATTTTGGACTCTCATTGATTTACGCGACGCCACCCGCCCGCCCACACTCCTCCTCTCTGCCTCCGTAAAGCCCGCGGATTCCCCGCCCTTGGTCTCCGTGACCCGATGCGCTACGCGCGCCGGCGACGGAGTCCGAGGATGCCCGCCATCCCGCTCAGCAGCAGGCCGAGCGTGCCCGGCTCGGGCACGGCAGCCGGGGCGAAGCCGGAGGATGACGGCGGCGCACCGAAGGTCACCACTCCGCCCGCGCCGATGTTCAGGGCCGCGAGCGTCTGGCTCGCGCCGAAATAGGTGGCCGCGTTCGCATTGACGGTGGCTGTGCCGCCGGTGAATGAGCTGTTCACTTTCGTCGTTCCACCGCTGGTGGTCAGCGTGGAGTAGCTCTGCGCGCCGGAGAGGGTCGTGGTCCCCGCGCCGACCTTCGTCACCGCGAAGGCGCCCGTGATGCCCCCGGTCACATTCAGCGCGCCTGCGCCGCCGATGCTCGTGTCCGCGGTCATGGTGACCGCTCCGCCGACCGTGCCGGTGCCTGCGCCGGTGATCAGCGCGCCGGTCGCGCCGACTCCGGTGCCGCTCACCGTGATGGCTTCCGTGCCGATGTTTGCCCGCACATCCAGCGCCGCGCCGCTGGCGACGGTCGTGCCCGCGGCCGTGGTCCCAAGCGCGGCTGCGCTGGCTGCGACAAGCGTCCCGGCGCTCACGGTGGTGTCGCCGGTGTATGTATTCGTGCCGCCGAGCGTCAGCTTGTTTGCGCCGAGCTTTTTGAGCCCGATCGCATTGCCCCCGACATTGGTGTCGGCGATAGCGGCATTGTGGACGAAGTCGCCTCCCGCCGTGTCGAGCGCTGCGAACGATCCCGAGGCGAAACCGGTGAAAGCCGTGCCCAGGGCAAGGATCGAGCTCACATCCGCGGTGGTGAACTGGCCCGCGCCACCCACATTCAGCCCGAGCGTGGCCGTCGTATTCACGCTGATATTCGCAGCGGTCCAGCTTCCCGTGTTGGCGTTGTAGAGCGAAGTGCGAAGCCCGAGCTGCAGCATCCCGGACAGCACGGAGGTCGCGCCCGTGTAGGTGTTCGCATTGGTCAGCGTCAGGCTTCCGTTGCCTGATTTGGTGAGGTTGCCGATGGCCGCCGCGTTCGTGCCGGTTTCGTCTCCGATGCTTCCGTTAAAGGTCGTGGAGGCATGGTTTTCGCCGACGGTCAGCGTCGTCGGAGTGGCGCCCACGGCGTCGCC
>JAYTML010000218.1:0-9496 GCA_043728655.1 Chthoniobacter sp.
ACTAAATACGATGCCGCTGCCTGGCCGCCGCAGCAGGCGCTGATCGAGGAAAGCGGCCAGGCCACGCGCACCTTCGACGACGGTGACTCCACGCTCTGGCATTTCCTCCCGCCCAGCCCGTGAAGTGATCCCCGCGGGCGCGGCGGACGCTCAGTCCCAAAGAAATTTTTCGAGCTTCAACTGCGTGGCGCGATCCTTTGCCTCCGCGGCGCGCGGCCCTGGGATCTTCGCCATCTTTTCGTAGATCCCGACCGCGCTTTTCCATGCCTCCTGGCTGCGGAAAAGGTCCGCCGCGTCGAACCCGGCCTTGTAGTACCAGAAGAAGTCGCGCCCGTCCGGCGTGACCTTGTCGAGCACGTCGTACCACGCGGCCAGCGCCTCGTCGGCACGCCCGAGCGCTTTCAAGCCCTGACCCTTCTTGTAGAGCGCCTGGTTGCGCCACGGCGGCGGGACTCCGGGCAGCGCGGCGAGCTGGTCAAAGGCGGCGATGGCGGCGTCGGTCTGCTTCGGATCCTGGCGTCCGAGGACGAGCAGGTTGTCGCCTTTCCCGCAGAGGGCGGCGTAGCGCAGCTCCGCCTCGGGCGCGGGCGTGGCGGTGAGGATGGCGTCGTACAGGACCACAGCCTCGCTTTCCTTGCCGAGCTTGCTCTGCACGATGGCCTGCTGCTGCCGCGCGTGCAGCTTGAGCGGGCCGTCGCGTTTCACCACTTGGTCGAAAAGCGCGAGCGCCCGGTCCACCGCGCCGACATTGATCTCCCGCATCGCCGACTGCCCGGCGAGGAAGAGCGCCGCCTCCGCGTACGGTCCCGCGGGCTGCTCCTGCGCGAGCAGCGTAAGCTGCGTCTCGGCGTCCGCATGATTGCCGGCGCGCACGTAGAGCTGACCGAGTTTCATCCGCGCCTCGGGGAGCAGCGTCGAGCGCGGGTGGTCGCGGATGAAAGCCTTCGCGCGCTCGATGACGGCATCGTCCGTGGACTGCGCGGTCCCGTCGGCGAGGAAGATCGCGAGATAGGCAGCGTGCTCCACGGTGTCGCCGCTTGGCGCGGTTTCATTCGCCACGCGGAGATAGCGGACGGCGCCATCCCGGTCCTCCGCGGCGAATGCCAGCTCCGCGAGCGCGAGCCGCGCCTCGCTCTGCCGCGGATGCAAGGGGAAGTGGTGGACGAAAAGATCGAGCGTCTCCGGCGCGCGGGCATCGCCGGCGCGGGCCTGCGCGAGGCCCTGCTCGAGGAGCAGCGTGCTGCGCATGGGACTCTCGGGCGCGGCGGCGCTGAGCGCCTGGTAGTCGGCGAAAAAGCGGTCGTAGTTCCGCAGCGAGAGCGCGGCGAGGGCCGCGTTGAAAGTCGCGTTGGGCCGCAGTTTCGCCGAACGCCCGGCGGCGGCATGGAAGGAATTCGCCGCGAGCAGCCACTCGCCCTGCCGGTAGTACACGAGCGCCTTGCGCATCTCGATCTCCGCCCGCTGGGTGTCGTCGGAAGCGCGCCGCTCCGCCTCCTCCAGCGATGCGACCGCGTGGGCGAGGTCGCCTTTCGCCAGCAGCAGATCGGCCTGCATCAGCCGCACCGCCGGCATCAGCGCGCTCGCGGGCCATTCGTCCGCGAGCATGATCAGCATCTTCATCGCGCCGTCGGGATTTTTCGCCCGCAGCCGGAGCCGCGCGGAGTAAAAGCGGGCGAGCGCACCGATCCGGGGCGGCGCGTCCTTTGACCACTGCTTGAGCTGGGTCTCGGAGGGATGCTCCTGCTGGGCGTAGATCTGATCGAGCCGCTGAAAGGCCGCGTCGAGAAAGGCGCTCCCGGGATACCGCGCGATAAACTGCTCCAGCACTGAGTCCGCGCTATCCGATCCATTGAGCTGCCGCGTCGCCTCCGAAGCCCCCATCGAGGCCCCGAAGCGGATGCTGTCCGAGAGCCCGGCAGGTGCATTTAGCAGTTCCTGGAAAACCGCCAGCGCCGGTGCGAAGTGCCCCTCCCGCAGCAGCAGGAGACCATCGAGATAGCTCCGCCACGGCGCGAGGGCAGGCGCGTCCGATTTCACCGACTCCAGGATCGCGTGCGCCCGCTGGATCTCGCCCTGCTCGATCAGCAGCCCGGCGAGGCGCAATTGCGCCGGGCGAAATCCCGGCTCCTCGCGCACAAAACTTTCGAGCGCCACGACCGCTTCCGGTGTCCGCCCGAGGGCGACCGCGCTTTCCACGAAGCCGAGCCTCGCCGCAGCGGGCGCGGCCGGCGCAGCGCTGAGATCCTGAAAAAGCGCGAGCGCCTCCGCCCAGCGCCCGGCCCGCGCCATCACCTCCGCGCCCAGCAGCCGCGCCGCGGCATCCCCGGCATCCGCGAGAGACTGGACGGCGGCGAACGCTTCGTCGTCCTTTCCCGCGGCGAAAAACGCCGCGCCCAGTTCGAGCTGCGCGGCCATGCGCTCGGCGGGCGGCAGGTCCGGAGTGGCGAGCAGCGACTTGAGCTTTTGCACCGCCACCTGCGGGATCGACTCCGCCAGCGCCTGCCGCGCCTCGGTGAGCAGCGCGGGCTCAGCGGCGTGCGTGGCCAAACTCCCCAGATGCAGAGCCAAAATAAAACGCAGAGACGCAGAGACGCAGAGAAAAGACCCCGGCCGATTAGTCGTCGCCGTTGCTTCGCTCTGCGTCCTCTGCGCCTCTGCGCCTCTGCGTTTCAAAAACAAAATCTCCCCAACGGAAAACGGCTTCATAGCATCCTCCGCAGATACCGCCCCGTGTAGCTTTCCTCAATCTCCGCGATCTGCTCCGGCGTCCCCTGCGCCACGATCTGCCCGCCGCCCGCGCCTCCCTCCGGCCCGAGGTCGAGCACCCAGTCGGCGCATTTAATGACCTCCAGATTGTGCTCGATGATGATCAGCGTGTTGCCGGAATCGCGCAGCTTCGCCAGCACTTCGAGCAGCTTGTGGATGTCCGCGAAATGCAGCCCTGTCGTCGGCTCGTCGAGGATATAGACCGTGCGCCCCGTCGCCTTTTTCGCCAGCTCCGCGGCGAGCTTGATGCGCTGCGCCTCGCCGCCGCTCAGTGTCGTGCCGTTCTGCCCGAGCCGCACGTAGCCGAGCCCTACGTCTTCGAGCGCCACGAGCTTGTCGTGGATCTGCGTCACGTTGCGGAAAAAGCGCGCGGCTTCATCCACGGTCAGGTCGAGAATGTCGGCCACGTTCTTGCCCTTGTAGGTGACCTCCAGCGTCTCGCGATTGTAGCGCCGCCCGCGGCAGACCTCGCACTCCACATAGACATCGGCGAGAAAGTGCATCTCGATCTTTTTCACGCCGTCTCCCTCGCAGGTCTCGCAGCGCCCGCCTTTCACATTGAAGGAAAAGCGCCCCGCATTGTAGCCGCGGATGCGCGACGCGGGCAGCCCGGCGAAGAGTTCGCGGATTGGGCCAAACGCGCCGGTGTAGGTCACCGGATTCGAGCGCGGCGTGCGCCCGATGGGCGTCTGGTCGATGACGATGGCCTTGTCGATCTGCTCCAGCCCATGGATCGCCGCATATTTTCCGGGCCGGTCTTTCGAGCGGTAAAAGTGACGGAACAAGACACGGCGCAGGATGTCATCGACGAGCGTGGATTTCCCGCTGCCGCTGACGCCGGTCACGCACGTCAGGCACCCGAGCGGAAAGGCCGCGGTCACGCCGTCGAGATTGTTTTCCCGCGCTCCCGTAATCGTCAGCCAGCCGGGATTGTGCCCGTCGCTGTGGTTCTGCGGCGCGACATACTGCGGGCGGTGGCGCGTCTTCGGCACGGGGATTTTCGCCCTCCCGCTGAGGTACTGCGCCGTCAGGGAATTCTCGACCGCGAGCACCTCCTCCAGCGTGCCCTGCGCCACGAGCTGCCCGCCGCGCACGCCTGCGCCGGGGCCGAGGTCGAGGATGTGGTCGGCGCAGCGGATCGTGTCCTCGTCGTGCTCGACGACGATGACGGAATTCCCCAGATCGCGCAGCCGCCGCAGCGTGCCGATGAGGCGGTCATTGTCGCGCTGGTGGAGTCCGATGCTGGGCTCATCCAACACATACAGGCAGCCCGCCAGCCCACTGCCGATCTGGGTCGCCAGCCGGATGCGCTGCGCCTCGCCGCCGCTCAGCGTCCCGCTTTCGCGGTCGAGCGAGAGATAGCCGAGCCCCACCTCGACGAGAAAACTCAGTCGCGCCGCGATCTCCCGCCGCACCTCGCTGGTGATGAAACGCTGCTGCTCGGTGAAGGCGAGCGTTTCCACAAAGCGCAGCGCGTCGGCGATCGAGAGCCGGCAGAATTGATGGATGTTCAGCGGCTTCAAATCGCCCTCGATAGTGACAGCGAGAATCTCCGGCTTGAGCCGCGCGCCGGCGCAAACCGAGCACGTCCGCCGGCTCATGTACTGGCGGATGCGCTGGCGTGAGAGCTCGCTGTCCGTCGTCTCGTAGAGATTCTGGAGCGAGGCCACGAGCCCGTCGAACGGCTTCTCCACCTTCTCGCGCTTCCCGTTTTCGCCCCATGAAAAAACCAGCGCCCGCTCGCCCGTGCCATGTACCAGCGCCTCGTGAAACGCCACCGGGAGATCATCGTAGGGCGCCTCCATCGAGACGCGGTATTCCTTCGCGAGCGAGGTGAGCACGCCCTGGTAGTAGCCGTGCATCCGCTTGTTCGCCTTGGCCCACGGCGCGACGGCGCCCTCGGCGAGCGACTTCTCGCGGTCGGGGATCATCAGGTCGGCGTCGCACTCCAGCTCCGTGCCGAGCCCGTGGCACGCGGGGCACGCGCCAAAGTGCGAATTGAAGGAGAAATGTTTCGGCGTCAGCTCCGGCAGCGTGAAACCGGTCTCGGGATTGCTGAAATCCGTCGAATAGCGGTGCGGCCCCCACCGCTCCGGCTCCACGTCCCCGACGCGCTGCAAGATCACCACCTTTCCCCCGCCCCACTTCAGCGCCGTGTCCACCGAGTCCGCCAACCGCGTCCTCACACCCTCGCGGATGACCAGCCGATCCACCACGACCTCGATCACATGCCGCTCTCCCTTGCTCAGCCGGATCGGCTCGGGCCGGCTCAGCTCGATGATCTCGCCATCCACCCGCACGCGCACAAAGCCCTCGCGCTTCAGTTTCTCAATCACATCGCGAAACTCCCCCACCTCGCTCTGCACGATCGGCGCCAGCACCACGATTCGGCTCTCCGCGGGATACGCCACGATCCGATCCACGATCTGCTGCGGCGAGAGCTTGAAAATGGGCGCGCGCGTCGCGGGGTCGTGCGGCTGGCCGACCGACGAGTAAAGCAGGCGGAGATAGTCGTAGATTTCCGTCGTCGTAGCGATGGTCGAACGCGGATTTCCGCCCGAGCTGCGCTGCTCGATGGCGATGGCCGGTGACAGCCCCTCGATAAAATCCACGTCTGGTTTCTGCATTTGGTCCAGAAACTGCCTTGCATAGGCTGACAAACTCTCCACGTAGCGCCTCTGGCCCTCCGCGTAGAGCGTGTCAAACGCCAGCGAAGACTTGCCCGAACCACTTAATCCTGTGATCACCACCAGCTTTTCCCTCGGAATCTCCAGTGTGAGGTTCCTGAGATTGTGCTGGCGAGCCCCTGTGATCTTAATTACTTGTGCTGGCATTTCCGCCGTCGGTTGAAACCGCAGAGCAAAGCACAACCTTAAAACCGTCTCCAGAGGCAATTAGCGATGTCCGACAATACTTTCCAACTGACCAAAGAGGAGTTCCTCGCCGTGAACGAAAAGTTCCGTGAGGTGAAGCATAACATCAACAACACCCTCGCCGTGATCATGGCACTCTCCGAGCTCGCCCAGCGCAACCCGGCGCACTACGAGAAGCTCGCAAAAGCCGTTCTCCAGCGGGGACCCGACGTGGTCCAGCAGATGCAGGAATTCCAGACTCTGCTCACTGCCAAGCTCAAAGGCGAGGCCGTGCCCTCCACTCCAGCGCCGACTTCCGGCGTGTTTTAAGGGGCGGGTTTTCCCGCGGTGACGCCGAGGATCGGGCCGAGGGGAAACTTCAGGTCGTCGCTGCGCTTGAGTTCCGGCGCGTGGAGGCTGGAAATCGTGCCGTCGAGGAAGAGCGCGTTGAGGCATCCGAGGGCATCGCGGAAGAGCGTGGCGAACTCGTGGAAGCTCACCGGCTCACTCGAAATTGCGAAAACAGCCTTCCCATCCTGAGAGATTCCCACCCCGTTCCGGAAAAGCCGCGAAGCCGACCCCTCGCGAAACGCCGGATGCAATCTGCCGTCGATCACCAGCATCGGGCCTGACTGCGTGGCGATCCGCGCCTTTCCCGCAAACACCGGCCAGCGCGCAGTCTCGGTCACTACAGCCTGGCCGTCTTTCAGCACGGCAAAGACGCCATTCGGCTTGAGAAAAAAATTGCCGTCCGCCGCCGCGTTATTCAGCGGCGAGATTTCGCGCCCCTCAGCCACAAACAAACCCACCGGCGAGAAATCCGGGTGAAACATCCCTCCATTCATCCCGAAAGCCAGCTGCCGCCCCCGCTCCGCCAGCATCGTCTCGATCGCGGAAAATCTGTGCAGCACGGCCCCGCGCCCGTCTTTCCAAAACAGCTCCAGACGCTCCGTTTTCGGATCAACCGTGCAGACAATGTGCCGCTTCCCCGCATGCGCCACCGTGCGGTATTCGACCGCGAGCGCCGGCTCCAAAACCAGCGCGAACAGTATCAGGCCGAGGATCGTTTTCATCTTCGTGGAAAGCGGCACGTGTAGCCCGATGAGGCATCGCCCGTCACGAAAAGTCGTGCCCAGCGACTTTGAGCTTTGCACTTTGCGCCTTGAGATTTGACCTTCGCCCCATGCTCGCCCGACTCCTCCGCGCCGCCGCCGCCCTCGCGCTGACGCTGAATCTTTCCGCCGCCGATCCCGCCGCGGAGACCGACGCGCACCTCGCCGAACTGACCCGCACGCATCCCGTCGCCGTCGCCGTCCTCGTCTCGCGGGACGGAAAAATCCTCTACGAGAAAGCCGTCGGCCTCGCCGATTCCGGGCATCATCTGGAGGCCACGCCGGGTACAAAATTCCGCATCGGCTCGATCACGAAACAGTTCACCGCCGCCGCGATCCTGCGCCTCGCCGAAGATGAGAAGCTCGCCATCGACGGTTCGCTCTCGCAGTTTTTTCCGGAAGTCCCCGGCGCGGAAAAGATCACTATCCGCCAACTCCTCACGCACACGTCCGGCCTCCGCAGCTACACAGCGAGACAGGATTTTTTCAAGAGCGTCATCACACCCATCGCGCCGGAAAAGCTCATCGCCTCCTTCCGCGAGGACCCGCCCGAATTCGCCCCCGGCGCAGGCTGGCAGTACTGCAACAGCGGCTACTTTCTCCTCGGCGAAATCGTCGCCAAGGTCTCCGGCAAACCCCTCGCGAATTTCCTGCGCGAGGAATTCTTCGAGCCGCTCGGCATGAAAGACACGGGCATTTTCCGCAATGCCGCTCCGCCCCCCGGCGCTGCGCTCGGCTACTCGTATTTTCCCGATGGCAAACTCGCGCCAGCCCTCGATTGGGACATGTCCTGGGCCGGCGGCGCGGGTGCCCTCTACTCCACCGTCCGCGACTTGCATCTCTGGAATGAAGCCGTCTTCACCGGCCGGGTCCTCGGCGGCACCTCGCTCAAAGCCGCCCTCACTCCCGTGACCCTGCCGCCCGGCGTGCAGGGGATGAAATACGGCTTCGGCTGGGCCATCGGCGCGCTCCGCGGACTGCCGCTCTACGACCACAGCGGCGGCCTGCACGGCTTCCAGAGTTACCTCGTCCGCTACCCGGACCAGAAGGTGACCATCGCCGTCCTGTCCAATGCCGAAGCCGCTCCGCCCGGCCTCGTCCCCGCCACGCTCGCCCACGAGATCGCCGAGCGCTTCCTCGCCGCCGACCTCCCGCCCGCGCCTGCAGTGGACCCGCTCGCCGATCCACGCGGCTTCGCCGCCTATGCCGGCGACTATGACTACGGCACCGGCACGATGACCCTGAGCGCGGATGCCGCGCACCTTTTCGCCCAGCTCACCGGCCAGCCCCGGCTCGAGATTTTCCAAAGCGCGCCCGACCGTTTCTTTTGGAAGACGATCGACGCGCAGATCGTCTTTCTGCGCGGCTGGAAAGGCGAGATCACCGCCATCGAGCACCAGCAGAATGGCACCAGCTTCAAGGCTCCAAAGCTGCCCCCACTCCCCGCTGTCCAGCTCGCGGATTCCGTGCTCGAAAGCATTACCGGCGAATACAACTACGGGACGGGCGCCGTCCTCACCGTGACCCGCAACGGCGGCCAACTCTCAGCCCAACTCACCGGCCAGCCGAGATTCCCCATCTATCCGAAATCCGAGACCGAGTTCATCTGGCGCGTCGTCCCGGCGCGCGTGGAATTCACCCGCGACGCCGACGGCAAAGTCACCAAAGCCACCCACCACCAGGCCGGCCGCACCTTCGACGCGCCGAAGATCCGGTAGCCAGCCAGCTACGCCCTGCGGCAGCGGCCCTTGCCAGGTTTCGAGGGAGTGCCGAAGCGCGTCATCTGCCTCCTCATGGCCGGCACGCTGCCGCCCGCCGAGTTGCTCGAAGCTCATCGGGCCGAAGTATAAATTCATGGCTCGCTCCTGGGCGGTCTTGCGATCCTAAGGCAGATGCCCGGTGTCGCGCGCGTGGTTAGGTCCCTTGCTGGATGCGGAGTTAGCGTGCTTGAAAGAAGCCCATATCACGGCGCACAAGATGAGGAAACCTCCGCAAAGCGTCCGCGCTGCTGGCTGCTCTTTGAGCAGCAGCCACGCAAACAGAATCCCATAGACGGGCTCCAAGCCGAATGCTACGCCCACCGTCTGGGCGCGCAGATGCCGTAAACTCGCGACCGCCAACCCCTGCGCAAACCCTGTAAAAACGACACCCAGCACGATCAGGAGCAAGATGTCGCGACCTGTGGGAACGCCCTGCCATCGCAGCGCGAAAGGCAACGCGCATAGTGCGGCGAACGCCTGTTGATAAAGCGCCACAGTCAGCGCGGGATAAACTCGCACATACGAACGGCTCAAGAGCGAAAGCACTGCATAAGTGAATGCCGCGAAAACTCCCCACAGCACCCCCTGGGTCAAATGATTGCTAATATCCCAATTCGGCGTCACTAAGATCAAGCCGGCCACAACGACCAATGCCGTGATAACGTCGTAACGGTGCAGGCGCTCACCAAAAACAAAAGGTTCGAGAAAAGTAACGAACAACGGAAATGTTGAGAATGCGAGCAGGCCGATGGCCACGGTGGAGACCTGGATCGCGACAAAAAATGAATACCAATGCAGGGCGAGAATGGCACCCGAAAGAGCCAGCATCAGAAGGTCTTTCCGGCTGCGCAGTCGCAGGCTCGACTTCATCAGAGCGGCGGCGACCGCCAAAGCGAGACTCCCAAAGAGGGTTCGTCCACATGTGATAACTGCCGGACTCACTGCGACAAACTTGGCAAAAAGCCCAGCCCCACCGGCCAGAACCACAGCAAGGTGGAGTTGGAGC
>JAYTML010000219.1:0-2908 GCA_043728655.1 Chthoniobacter sp.
CCGATCACGACGAACAGGACGAACGCCGTATTGATGACCGCGTGGATTTCCTCCTCATCCTTCCGCCCCGCCGCATGCGACACAAAGCGCGCGACCGACGATGAAATGCCGAAGTCGAAGAACGCGTAATAGCCGATCAGCGACATCAGCAGCAGCCAGATGCCGTACGTGCGCTCGCCGAGCGAATGCACCAGCAGCGGCGTGATGACAAACGACATCACCACCTGCGCCACCAGCGCCACGGTGCTCACCACCGAGCCTTTCAGCAGGTGCCGCCCGATGTTCACGCGCTCATGCGCCGTCCGCTCATGGAGTGGACATGGCGTGCGCCACGCTGCCGCCCGCCGGCACCGCCGCCGCGGGCTTGCGGCCCACCACCACGGTCGAGAGTCCGCTTGTCGGCAGGATGGCGTCGAGCACGCGGAAGACCGGCGTGAGCTTCCCGTAGAGCTTGAGCTGCCACGGTTTCAGCGCCTTCTGCCCGCCGAGCGTGTTCGCCACGTACCAGGCGAAGATGCCGACCTTGTTGAAGTAAAACTGCTTTTCCACCTCGAAGCCCGCCTCGCGCATCTTGCCGTCGAGCTCGCCTTTCGCGTACCGGCGGAAGTGGCCCAGCGCACGGTCGAATTCGCTAAAGAGCTTCATGTTGAATGGCACAAGCACCACCACGCGGCAGCCTCCGGGCACTGTGTCCATCAGGTTTCGCAGCACAGCGCGGTCGTCCTCGATGTGCTCCAGCACATTCAGAAACACGACGCTGTCGGGCGCGAAATCGCGGAGCTGCTCGTAGTCCTCCCGCGCCGTCATATCCAGCTTGCCGATCCGCAGCTCCCGCTGGTCGGCCCACTTGCGCTGCAGCTCAGTCAGGTAGTCGAGCCGGTAATCCGTGAGCAGCACATGCCCGTGGCGGCGGATGTATTTGCTCAGGTTCCCGCGGCCCACGCCGAGTTCCGCCACGCGCGCGCCGAGCCACGGCTTCACGCTTTCATACATCCACTCGTTGAACTGCGGCGCCTGCTCCATCGCGTCGAGCGTGACCTTGCCGGGGTCGGAGTAGTTGCTCGAAAAGCGGTATTTGAAAATGAACCAGAGCGCCGCCGCGCCGTCGCGCCACGTGATCTTCTTGCCCTCGTCGTAGCGCCGCCCGTTGTAGCTGATCGGCACCTCAAACATCCGCAGCCGGTTGCGCGCGACCTTGGCGGTGATCTCCGGCTCGATGCCAAAGCGGTTCGACTCCAGCGGGATCCCCCGCAGCGCGTCAGCCACGAACGCTTTGTAGCACGTCTCCATGTCGGTGAAGTTCGTGTCATTGAGCATGTTCGAGAGCAGCGTCAGGAAGTTGTTCGCCTGCGAGTGCCAGAAGTAGAGCACGCGCCGCTCTTCGCCCGCGAAGCGGCTGCCGAAGACCACGTCCGCCCGCCCGTCGAGGATCGGCCGCAGCATCCGCGGATAATCGTGCGGGTCATACTCGAGATCGGCATCCTGAAAAATCGCGAGATCGCCGGTCATCTCCGCGATCGCGCGCCGTATGGCCGCCCCTTTGCCCTGATTCGGCGTCTGCTCGAAAGCGCGGATCTCCGGGTGCTCGGCGGCCAGTTCCTGCGCGATGCGCCAGGTGCCGTCCTTCGAGCCGTCATTGACGATGACGATCTCGCGCGCGAGTCCGCCGGGCAGCGGCGCGGCCAGCACTGCCGACATCGCAGCGCGCAGGCTGTCCTCCTCGTTGTAGGCGGCAACGAGGATCGAGAGTTTCTGA
Source organism: Chthoniobacter sp. (assembly GCA_043728655.1). Lineage (GTDB taxonomy): Bacteria > Verrucomicrobiota > Verrucomicrobiia > Chthoniobacterales > Chthoniobacteraceae > Chthoniobacter. Next base: position 1,757 of record JAYTML010000219.1, read on the forward strand.
TACTTTGGGGCCGGCGGCATGGAGCGAGGGCGGGGAGGATGCGCCAAAACCGGCGCGGGCGAAAACCTATTTTCTCCGCTGGATCTTGTAGAGCTTCGCGGGCGTGAACTGGCGCTCGCCGTCGCGGAAAATCTCGGAGCTGGCAGCCACCCAGAAGCGGTCCGGGTGCAGTTCGATCAGTCGCTTGAGCTGGTCGTGATGCTCGCGCCGCTTCGCCTCGGGCAAGGCGTCGTCGATCAGCAGGTACTGGATTTTTCCTCCGGTGAGAAAGGCGAGGAGCGCGTCGTCATCCGCGAAAAGCGGCGCGTATCCGCTGCCGCTCCACGTGCTGCTCGCGAGCGATTTGCTGGCGCGCTGGATGACGTGACCGGGCCGCTGCTCGCGCATGGCGACTTCGGAGATGAACATCCCCTCCCCGCGCGCATCGGAGGACACGAGCGTGACCTCCTCCGGCCCGGCCTCCTCCAGGAGAGCTGCCGCCAGCGGCGCGAATCCGGAGAAGCCCTTCTGCGACAGGGGCCACACCGAAGCCGCAAGAACCGCGACGCCGAGGACGGCCGAAGCGAGCCCCTTGCGCGACTTTGCCATCCCGGCGAGCGCCGCCAATCCCGCGATGGCGAACATCACCGCCGCAGGCAGAATGGGGATGAGATGCCGCGCCTCCAAGCCGACCGGCGTGACGGCCTGAAAGATGAACACCGCCAGGATGAGCGCGCCCGCCGCCGCCCACCGGCCGCGATTCTGCGGACACGCGCGCAGTTTCAGCATGGCGCCGATGCAGAAAAGCAGCAGCGCGATCACGCCGAGGCCGAGGCCGAATTTGGTCGCGTAGTATGGCACGGCCTCGCGGGTGAAATGCCAGGACGGGCTCGGTTCGATCCACCCGCCCTTGCCGAGATCGCGGGTGGCCCATGTCCACGGGCCGGCGACGACCGCGACGATCAGCACGCCGCCCCACAGCGCCGGGCGTTTCAGGAGGTGAAATTTGCGCGTGAAAAGCAGCGCGAGCGGAGCCACGAGCGCGAGCGCGAGGCCGGTGCCTTTCGTGAGGATCGCGAGCGCCGCGAGGATCCCGAAGCGCAGGGCGTCGCCGCGTTTCTCGCGGTCGAGGAAGCTGCCGAACACGAGGGCAGCTCCGAACATCAGCAGCGC
>JAYTML010000220.1:0-1885 GCA_043728655.1 Chthoniobacter sp.
TCCATCGCCGCCTCCCGCACGCGCACCGGCAGCTACGCTCTCACCGGCCTCGAAACCCTCCGCCCGCTCGCCGAGGGAAAGGTTATCATCGCACCCGCCCAACGCTGACGAGCCTGCCGGGAAAAATTTCCCAAACGCGTGTCATCCCGAGCGGAGCGGAGGCGGAAGGGCGGGCGCAGAGCAGTCGAGGGACCTCGGCGGTCCTTTAAAGCTCAGTAATTGATCGAACCACCGAGGTCCCTCGACTCCGTTCCGTCCCGCCTTCGCCCACACGGAGCTCCGCTCGGGATGACTCGCGATTTGAACCGACCCATCGCCGGACCCGGCACATCTCTGCGGACTTACGATTCGAGCCCACCTCCGATTCCTACGCCGCCCGCTCCCGCTCCGCCCGCAACTGCCCGCAGCCCGCAGCCACGTCGATCCCGCGACGCTGCCGCACCGTGCTCGGCAGGCCGCGCTCCCGCAGCACGCGCTGAAACTCCCGTGCCGCCCCGCCCGCGCTCGCCGTCCCCGCGAAGCCGTTCGTTGGATTCAGCGGGATCAGATTCACGTGAGCGTGAATCCCCGCGAGCAAGGCGGCGACTTGCTCCGCGTGCATTGGCGAATCATTCGCTCCCGCGATCAGCGTCCACTCGAAGAAAATCCGCCGCCCGGTTTTTGCGCCGTACTCGCGGCAGGCGGCGATCAGCTCACCGAGCGGCCAGCGCCGGCTCGCGGGCACCAGCGCCGCGCGCTCCGCGGCATCCGCCGAGTGCAGGCTCACCGCGAGATTAAAAGCGCGGTTTTCCTCCGCCAGCCGGAGAATCCCCGGCACCACGCCGACTGTGCTGATCGTCACGCGCGATGGCGCGAGCGCCACGCCGCGGTCGTCGGTGAGTATTTCCAGCGCGGTCAGGACGGCGTCGTAGTTGTGCAGCGGCTCGCCCATGCCCATGAGCACGAGATTCCGCAGCCCAGCCGCGCCGCGCGCGCGCAGCTCGCGCTGGACGTGCAGCACCTGCGCCACGATCTCCCCCGCGCGCAGATGCCGCACAAAACCCATCTGCCCCGTCGCGCAAAAGACGCACCCCATCGCGCACCCCGCCTGCGTGCTCACGCACGCCGTCGAGCGCCCCGTGTAGCCCATCAGCACCGTCTCGATCGTCTGCCCGTCGGCGAGCCGGAGGAGAAACTTCCGCGTCAGCCCGTCGCTGCTCGCGGTGTCCGCCGCCACCGCTGGGGCATCGAGGAAAAAGCGTCCGCTTTCACCCGCGTGCTCCGCGGCCCAGCGCGTGAGCGGCGGAAGAAACTCCGCGCGTCCCGCGAACTCCAGCGCGCACTCGCGATGCACGGCGCGCCACAGCGCGCGGGCGTGGACCGGGCGCAGGCCGTCGGCCGCGAGCGCGCTTTCGAGCGCGGGGAAGGGCAGATCGTGGAGTGAGGCGGGCGGCATGGGCGCGGCGAAGGAACGCGAACCCCGCGCTGCGCGCAACTCCGCTTCGCAAATCCCTTGAGCGCGGGCGGCACGCCAGCCACGGTCTGCCGATGTCACCGACTTCGCAGGGCTCCTTCCGTCTATTCCGCTTCGCCGGGATCACCGTCTTTCTGCACTGGTCGTGGTTCCTCGTCGCGTGGCTGGCCTATCAGCGGCGCATGGGCGCGTACTCCTCGCCGGTCTGGAATCTCATCGAGTACGTCTCCCTCTTCCTCATCGTCCTGATGCACGAGTTCGGCCACTCGCTCGCCTGTCGCCAGACCGGCGGCGCGGCGGATCAGATCGTCCTCTGGCCGCTCGGCGGCGTGGCCTACGTCGCGCCGCCACGGCGGCCGGGAGCAGTGCTCTGGAGCATCGCCGCCGGGCCGCTCGTGAATGTCCTGCTAGTCCCTGTCCTCTTTGCGCTCA
>JAYTML010000221.1:0-3001 GCA_043728655.1 Chthoniobacter sp.
CGCGTAGAGCGGAGCGAGGATCGCGATCCCGTATGACCACGCGACATCGAGCAGGCCGTAGTTTTTGATCCGTACGCTCAGCGCCCAGGTGAGGGTGAAGCAAGCCGATGCAATGGCGAGGCCGATGAGGAGGAGCGTGATCATACGACGGTGCGCCGCGCCAGCCGGCGGAGGGCCGGCCGGAGGCCGAAGTAAAGCGTCGCTGTCAGGAGCGGGGCGACGAGACACCAGACGGCGATTCCCTGAACGCCGATCATCCCAAAATCCTTGAGGAACTGCCACCAGTCGGCGCGGAAGCGATCCGCGAGGAAGGAGATGGAAAGCGGGATGTGCGGCTGTCCGAAGAGCGTCTCACCGGCGCGGTAGAATGGGATGAGCAGCGCGAGTTGCGCGGGATAGGCGGCGTAGTGGACGAGGTGGATGACTGGCTGGTTCAGCCGGAGCGCGAATGCGGCGAGGCCGCAGAGCAGCGTGGTCGAGCCGAGGATCGGGAAGATGCCGATGACAAAGCCGAGCGCGATCGTGAGCGCGATTTTTTCCGGGGTGATGCCTTGCCGGAGCTGGCCCGCCACCGGCACGACGATCCTACGCTTCCAAAACGAAGCGGCTTGCGGCGTCTGCATCGCGGCCATGGCAGGCGTGCTCATTTTCGCCGAAGCAGCACGGCTTCGAGCTTCGCGTCGGCCGGCACGCGAAAAAGCTCGCGCAGCATGTAGGATGCGATGGCGAAATTGCCGAGCAGCAGGATCGCGACGAGCCAGGCCGCGCGGGCGAGCGCGGTCGATTCCTTGTACGCGACCCACGCCCAGAAGGTGAGAAAGGCGAAGTAGGTGTCGAAGAGCGTGGCGATGAACCACGGATGGGTGGCGACCTCACGCGGCATCTTCCATAGAGCGACGAAACCGCTCGCCCAGTATGTCACCGTGAGCATGGCGATGAGGACGGCGAGGAAGGCGATGCGGAGGAACCAAATCATGGCTTCAAGAAGGTGACGTGGAGCGAGCGGTTGTTCGGGCGCGTGTAGGTGGCCTGGACCACGCTGATATTCCGCATGGCAAAGGCTGCCTCGCAGTACTGGAGATAGTAGTTCCACTTCCTGATGAAGCGGTCGTCGAAGCCGAGCGCGCGCACGTCGTCGGCTCGCGAGTTAAACGTCTCCCACCAGGCGTGCAGCGTCTTTGCGTAGCTCGCGCCGAGGTCTTCGAGGTGGTGGAGAAAGAGGTCGCCCGTGCGCTGCAGCGCCATGTTCACGCGGCCGACGCTGAGAAGGAGCGAGCCGGGGAAGATGTGCTTCTGGATCCAGTCGATGCCGCGCTTCAGCTCCGCATGGCGGCTGTCGGGGACGGTGATGTACTGCAGCCCGGCGAGACCTCCGGGTTTCAGCACCGCGTGGATTTTCGCAAAGTAAGTCTCCAGGTAGCGGTCGCCGAGCGCCTCCATCATTTCGATGGACGCCACTTTGTCGAAGCAGCCCGTGATAGTGCGGTAGTCGGCGAGCAGGATTTCCACGCGGTCTGCGATGCCTTCGCGCGCGAACCGTTCGCGGGCGTATTTGAACTGCTCATCCGAGATCGTGACCGTGGTCACGCGGCAGCCGTAGCGCTGCACGGCGTGGCAGGCGAAGCCGCCCCAGCCGCTGCCGATCTCGAGGACATGATCCGTGGGCTGGAGGCGGAGCTGGCGGCAAAGCGCGTCGTATTTTGCGATCTGCGCGGCCTCCAGTGTCTGCCCTGGCGCGGTGAAAAGCGCGGAGGAGTAGGTCATCGTCGGGTCGAGCCAGAGGCGGTAGAAATCGTTCCCGAGATCGTAGTGCTCGGCGATGTTTCGACGTGCGGTGGCGATGCTGTTCGGGCGGAGCAGGTGGAGCGCGCGGTTGTAGTGCTTGAGCAGGTTCAGCGCGACTTTGCGCGTCTTCGAGCCGGACATGGCGGGCGAGCTTTCGACATTCAGGATCGCCCACGCGATCACGCGCTCGATGCTGTCCGTCTCCCAGTCGCCGTCCACGTAGCTTTCACCAAAGCCGACGTCGCCGAAGAGCACGCACTTCTGGAAAAACGCGGGATCGAGCACCCGGATCTGGGCGCTGATCTCCGCGCTTGGCGTACCGATCGTGCGGGCCTCGCCGCCGGGGAGTTCGAGATGCAGGCACCCGGCTTTCATCCGGCCGAGTGCATCGAGCACGAGGCGACGGTAGAGACCGCCGCGCCGCGGCGTGTCGGTGGCGAGGAATTCCGGCTGGGTCGTGGCGGTTTCGCTCATGGGGATTTTGTGGCGAGGGAGTCGTGGGGATTGAGGACGTCGCGCTGGAGTCCGGGATTTGCGGCCTTTCGGTGAAAGGGCACGCGTTTCGCCCAGAGCAGGAGCGCATGCCAGTGGATGAGCCCGATCACTTTCAGCGTGATGAGCGGATACTTCAGCGTGAACCACGCGAGGCGCGCGGCGGTGAGCGGTGCACGCTTTCCGGTGAGCGCGCTGACGAGCACGCGGCGCTCGCCCTCGCGGTCGTCGATGTGGATGTCGAGGTGCTCGCCGGGGACGCGGAGCTTGAAATCGAACGCGAGATCGAACGCGAGATCGAGCGCGGAGAACGGCGAGACGTAGAAATGCTTTGGCGTGATGAGGCGGAAACTGTCTTCGCCGGCGGGTTCGCGGAGGAGGTAGGGCTTCATCTCACGGAAGGTATTGCCCACCTGCACGACGGCGCAGAGCGGCGAGCCTGCGGCGTCGGCGCAGAAATAGAAGGAGACGGGATTGAAGATGTAGCCGAGCACGCGGGGCAGGGTGATGAGGCTTATCCGTCCGCCGCTGGGGAAACGGATGCCGTTTTGTGCCAGATAAGCGGTGAGGTTTTCCTTCACCGTGGCGCGCTCCAGGCCGGGGAGCGTGAGGTGGTCGCGGTCGCGGAACTCGTAAAGATTGCGGCGGTTGCGGCTCAGGAAAGGGATGCGCGCGGCGAGGGTGTCGATCTCGTCGAGGTCGAGCGCGAGCATGAAGATGCGGT
>JAYTML010000222.1:0-3037 GCA_043728655.1 Chthoniobacter sp.
GCGGGATCGTAGCGCCGCAGCTTCACCGGGCCGTCGGCGGGCGAGGCGTCGGCAGGATAACGCTGGCGGATGACTTCCTCGAAAAACGGCCAGAGCAGATTGTTCGCGAGCGCCCATTCGTGGCGGCGTCCCCACTGCGGGACGATGGCCCAGCTCGAGCCCAGCGCCGCGCGCGTCTTCGGCAGTCTCTCGATGTGCGCGGCCATCTGCCCGCCGTCCTTTTCGCCGAAAATGCTCATCATCGGCACATCGCGGGTGCGCTCAGTTTCCGGCGCGACTTCGAGGCACACGAGGCCGCACGCGAGGGTGCACTCGGGGAGCTGCTCCGCGAGGGTCACGCACATCCCGACGCCCGCCGACATGCTGGTGAAAATGAATGGCGCATGGTTCAGCTCCGCATGCCCGCTCTGCGCCGCGAGGGCGCGCACGCCAGCGAGCAGCGACGGGGCGAAGTCGTCCTTATGAACGCGCATGAAGTTTCCGCCGACGATGGCAAAGCCCCACTGCCGCGCCATCGCGCGCGACTGTTCTTTTTCCACGGTTTCGAGGTTGAAGGGCGTGTGATAAATCCCGCGCACGGTCTTCAGGCCCTCGGGAATCCAGAGCGTGAAGAAGACGTGGCCCGTCCCGCCGTCCGTGCGGTCGGTGGATTTTTTCGGATGCGTGAGCGCGACGCTGGCGTAGTGGATGACCTCGCCGGGCTTGCCAAATTCCGGCATCTCCGGCGCTGCTTGCGCCACTGCAAACGAGGGAAACAACAGCGCGGCGAAGATGACGCACGCGAGCACGCGGAGAAAGTGCCTCATGGTTTTGCGGGAGCTTTGGCGTTTTGCGCGACGGTCGCGGGAGCGCGCTTGAGGAAGGAGTCCGACGTGAGCAGCGAGACGAGCAGCGCCTTGTAGCTGCCGCCGCTCGCGACGTAGGCGCGGTCGGCGTCTTGCAGGGTCTTGGCGTCGGCGAGGGATTCGTTGCGGCCCATGTAGTAGCGGAAGACGTGGCGGATGAAGACCTGCCGCAAGCGCTCCGAGGCGGCGAGCTTGAGCACCAGTTCGCGCGGGTCGCGCACGGGGCCGTCGAGTTTGGCGTCGCCGGTGCCGGTGATGAGGCCGGTGGTGTCGAGCGCGGCGGGGCGCTCGACTGGGCCGAGCGGCTTGCCCTTTTTGTCCACGTTCGCGGCGGTGGCGGCGGGGTCTTCCACGAGTTCCGCGCTGCGCAGGCGTCCGTAATGGTCGAAGTTTTCAAACGGCAGCCCGAGGTCGTCCATGCGCTGATGGCACTTCCAGCACGCCTCCGCGCGCGTCACCTGCATCCGGTCGCGCAGCGTGCGCTGGCGGTCGCCCGGCACTTGCGCGGCGAAGCCGATGGGCAGGTCCGGCACGGTGCCGCCGAGCAGCCGCTCGCGGATGAACTTCGCGCGGCGCACGATGTCGTTGTCGAAATTTCCGCTCCACGCGATGAGCCAGCTCGGCTGCATGAGGATGCCGAGCCGCGTGTCTTTTGCCAGCGTCACCGGCTGCTCGGCAGTCCATTCTTCGAGGCCGTAGAGTGACTCGATCCCCGCTTTTCCTTTTTCCGTCCGCAACTCGGCGCGGACGAGTTCATCCAGCCGCGTCTGCTTGTTCTGCTTGGTCGTCACATTCACAAACGACAGCGGCGTGGTGAGCAGCGCCCGCAAAACGTCGCGATCTTTTTCGAGGATGAAAAGGACGAGCCGCTCGGTGTCATTCACATGCTGCCGGGGCACGTGCAGGAGGTCCTTCGGACTGTCTTTGAAAACGTCCGGTGCGTTCGCGTAGCCGAAGTATTCGCGAAAGAAACCGAGCACGCGCGGCTTCTTGAATTTCGGATCATCGAGGATGCGCCGGATGTGTTCGGCGATTTGCTCCCGCGTCACGAGCGCGCCTTTTTCTGCCGCCTCGAAAATCTTCTGCTCGCGATTATTCCCCAGCGCGAGGCTGATGGCCGCAGCCGTTTCGCGCGGCGTGAGCTGGTTCGTCGCGGGGTCGCCGAGTTCCTGCCGGAACATTGCATCCGAGCGCAGCAGCACCGCGCTGAGCATCGTCTTCACCGCGCCGGGATGGTCACCGGACTTCGCGCATTGGTCGTAAAGCGCGAGCAACCGCCCGACTTCATCCGTCTCCGCATTGCGGGCGAGCGCGACCCGGAATTGCAACTGGACCGCCTTCTCCAACTGCGCGCGCGTCGGCGTCACCGCCGGGTCCATCAGCTCCACGAACTCGCGGCGAGAATCGTTCTTCCCGCGCATTTTTCCGTCCACGATTTCAAACGCGCACTCCACCTCCACGATGGCCGCCGCGTTGCGCGCGAGCACCTCGACGCTCGGCTCATCAATCACCGCCAGCTTTGCATAATCCTTGATTCCGCGATCCGGGTTCGCCGTGAACGGCTGCACGACCCCTTTCGCATTGCCGGCCTTCAAGTCGCTCACGAAACCCATGTAAGCCTCGGGACTCAGCCGCCACAGCCTCGGCGCGGGCGGCGTGACCGCGCTCGCCGGACTGCCAAAGAGCAACTCGTGCGGCACGAGGTTGCCTTGGTTCGGACGCCGCTGCGCGTGCCCGCCCATCTGCGAGGAAATCCAAGTCACCACCGCATTGCGCTGCGCCGCGTCCGGCTGCTTCTCCTTTTTCGGCGGCATCTCTCCATCGCGAATTTGATCCAGCACCACGCCCCAACGCTCGCCCTCTTTTTCGAAATCTCCCGTCAGTCCATCCAGCCGCACATCACCCTTCTGTTTCTCCGGTCCGTGGCAGCGGATGCAATGGTCGCGGAGAAAGCCCTGGACCGCCGCTGACTCCTGCGGCGTGACCGCGCGCAAGCTGACTGCCGAGGCGACGAGGAGGCAGGCGGTGAGGATGGCTTTCGTCATGGCGGGGGGAGGCACGGCCGTTCCACTAGCTCATCACTCGAACTTTTTCAGTTCCACGCGTTCTTTCACTTTTCCCGCATCCACGTCCACATTGAGCAGCGAGTAGGCGAATTTCTCCGGGCCGAATTCCGACCCGTAGAAAACGAA
>JAYTML010000223.1:0-1832 GCA_043728655.1 Chthoniobacter sp.
CTCTAGGACGAAGATGCCGCCGGGGGCGAGCGCCTGCTGCAGCGTTTGGGAGCAGAGCAGCTCGGGGGCAAAGTCGCGCTCGCCCTCGGCCTTGGCGTAAGGGGGATCGGCGAGGATGATGTCAAAGCGGAGCGGAGCACCGCGGCGGTCGAGAAAGCGGAAGACGTCCATCGAATGCACGGATGCGGACGGTCCGGCGAGACGGGTTTTTTCGAGGTTGCGCTCGATAGCGGCGACGGCTTGGCGGTCGCTCTCGACGAAGGTAACGCCGGCGGCACCGCGGCTCAGCGCCTCGATCCCGAGTCCGCCGCTGCCGGCGAAAAGATCGAGCACCTGTGCGCCAACGACGAGTTCGCCGAGGCTGGAAAAGATCGCGCCTTTGACCACGTCCATCGTGGGCCGCAGATCGGTGCGGGGGGTGTGCAGCGGGATGCCGCCCGCCGTGCCGGCGATGACCCTCACGGTTTCGCAGGCGTGATGGCCGTGGTCGGCGCCTCGGCCGGCGCCGGGGGCACTGATGCGGGCGTGCCGGGAGCTTTCGCGGCCTCGGCCTTTTCCTTCTTCTTCTTTTTCTCCTCCTTCTTGCGCTCCTCTTCCTCCTTCTTCTTTTTGTCGTCGTCCTTCTTTCCTCCGCCGAAAATGCTGCTGAGCACGCTGTCGAACTGCTGGTTGATTTTCTGCCCGATCAGCCGGTCGAGGAGATTGGTGCGGAGCTTCTCGGTGGTGCCGGTGATGGTGAAGGCGATGGTCCGCCGACCGTCGTCCGCCGTCGCAAAACTCTCGCGCACGAGGTCCGGGAGCTGTTTCACGAGGCCCTCGTCCACGCCGAGTTCGGCTTCGAGCGAGACCCTTTTGTCGAAGCGTACGTAGCCCTTCGCTCCGAGTTCCAGATTCAGAGCGGAGAGCGTGAGCCGGTCGAATGTCACCCTCTCGTTCCCGACCCGGAAATCGCCGTGCGCGTCCTTGAGGCGGAGGTCGGACAGCTCGCGGATATTGAGCGCCTGGCCGATGGTTTGGAAAAACTCGAGCTGCTTGAGTTGGCCGTCGCGGAGTTGAAACTGGCCGGCGCCTTCCGCGCGTTCGGCGCGGGTCATGTCGCCGTGCAGCTCCAGCTTTCCGGTCACCACTCCCCCGGCCTGTCCGGCTTTCCAGCCTGCCGCGGTAGCCACCTTGTCGAGGTTTGCGTCTTCAAAGGTGAAGGCGGTCTGGAACGGCGACTTCGGCGCGTCGGGCTGCGCGCGGAAGCTGCCGCGCACCGGCCCGCCGCCGAGGGTCGCCGTGAGCTCAGGCAGCGAGAGTTCGCCCGCAGCGTATTTGAAAGGTGTGCGCACATTTTCCAGCGCGAGCGTCTCGGCCCAGACGACGCGCCCGATGACGGCGGTGCCCTCGACCTTTTCTTCTGTGAGCGTGGTGTAGCTCATGTTCACGTCGGTGAAGACGGCTGTGTGCTGGCCGTCCTTGTCCACGAGATCGACCGCGCCGTTTTTCACGACGAAGCGCTCGACGACCACCTTGAATCCGCCCTCGGTCTTCGTCGCCGGCGCGGCGGTTTCGCTTTCCCCCTGCACGACCGGGGCCGTTTCGAGCGCGGGCAGCCTCCACTTTCCCTCGGCGTCCTGACGCCAGACGACTTTCGCGCGCTCCACGCTCATCTCCGGGATGACGAGCCGGCCTGCGAGCAGCGGGAGCATGCGGTAGTCCGCGGAAAAGGAGCCGGCTTCGAGAAAATTGGTGTCGCCATTCGGGATGGTGATGCCGCTGACGCGCACGCCGCTCCACGGGGAGAGGCTGGTATTGGTGATTTTCAGCGGCATGCGCAGCGCGCGGCTGAG
>JAYTML010000224.1:0-11834 GCA_043728655.1 Chthoniobacter sp.
GCTTTCCAAATGTCCGACTCCTCCGGCGAGCGCCACGAGAAGACGAAATAGCCGCCCGGCGGGACGACCACGGAATAAAGATCGGAGGCCCATGTGTAGAAGCCGCCGCCGTAGCTCGAGTAGTTGAAAAGGTAGGAGTCGCTCCCGAATTTCACCGCGGGAAAACTCGTGGCGAAAGAGCGCGCGACGCCGTTCGCGTAGTTGTCATTCAGCATGAAAAGCATCGCGACGCCGTCCGCGTCGGTCATGCTGCCGTTCTCGCGTTTGTCGATCCGCTCATACACGACCGCATCGCCGTCCGAGAACCGCCCGACCTGGTAGCCGCGGGCGAAATGGTTGTGGATGTAGAGCAGGTTCGGGATGCGGTTGTCGCCGTACTGCCCGAGGAAATTCGTGTTCGCGTGCCGGGGGAATGAGCCGCCCGTGCCGGCCAGCACCTCGGCCTGATTGTTGCCGTCCGTGTAGATGAGGCCGATGCCCGCCCGCGTGAGATACATGGCGTGCTGGAGCTCCCGGCGCGCGGCGTAGTCGCTGTCGTGACTCTGCGCGTGCATCACGCCCGCATTTGGTGCGAATCCACCCGCGCCCGGCTGATCGAAGCCCTGAAGACCGCTGCTGGGATTGCCGAGCCGGTCGTTAAACTCGTTCCGCAGCGGATTGTCCACCAGCCGCATCCCGCGGTCGATGAAGTCGCCGTAGCCCGGCGGCTCCCCGAGATGTTCGCCAAACATCAGCAGATCGTCGCGCCCCTTTTCCGTGTCGAAGGCCGAGTCGCGGTGGTTCGCGTCGGAAAAGCCGCGCGTCAGATTGAACTGCCGCTGCGTCTGCCCGGTGAATCCGTAATCGCTCGTGTCCGCCCCGCTCCCCGACGCGCCATAGAAATCCGCGCGCACATGCTTCACCGCATCCAGCCGGAAACCGTCCGCTTTCGTCCGGTCCACGATCCATCGGCCCGCACGGTTCAGCGAGTCCTCGACATACTCACCGTAGAAATCGGCGTGATCCGCGAGATTCTGCACCGTCAGCCCATTGCCCGGACCGAAGCCGACGTAGGCTCCGCTCCAGTGGAAGCAGTAATACTCCGGGTTGTTCGGATGCCGGACGAATTTCAGCTTGGGGATCGTCCCACCCTCGCTCAGGCCGAAGTTCAGATTCGTCGCGCCCGGCTCCTGGGCGATGTCGATGAGGTCCGCCAGCCCAAGCTGCTGCACCTGCCACGCGTCGCCCCAGTTCCGCGTATTGTCCCACTTCCGGTAAAAGCCGGACTGCGTCAGCCGCAGATGGAAATCCTCCGGAAGGAACCCCGGATAGATGTCGATCGGCGTGCTCGCATCGTATCCCGGAATGTCGAACGCGTTGTGATTCGTGATGTAGTCAAAATACACGCGGATGCCGAAGCGGTGCGCGGTCTCGACCAGCCGCAGCAGCTCCGCCTCCGTGCCGTAGAGCGTCCGCACCGTGCCGCGCTGGTCCTTTGACCCGAGGTCAAAGCGGTCCCACAAATCGTAGCCGACGCTCAGCCCGCCGGAGCCCTTCGTCGGCGGCGGCAGCCACAGCGAGGTGTAGCCCGCCTCCGCCAGCTCCGGCATTTTCGCCGCGATGTCATTCCAGCTCGTGTTGAAATACTGGAGCATCGCCTCTCCCCGGCCCGTGCACGGCAGCGCAATGAGCGCGACCGCTAGGGCGAAAAGGGGGATGAGGAAGGAGGGTCGGGCTTTCACAAAAGGGAACGGTCGCCGTGCGGGTGGAATAATTTCTAAATCTACGGCAATTGCGCCCCACGGTTGCCCCGTTCCGTCCAGCCGACAAGCGGTCGCTAGGCAAACCGCGCATTTTTATCCCGGCCGACACGGGTCCCCCGGCAGGTTGCCGAAGCCGGGCCGCTTGCCCCTGTACGTACGCGGATTTCCCGGATGTGGCGCCGTTCCAAAACCACGGCAGCCCCGCAAAAAAAAACGCCGGGATGTTTCCATCCCGGCGTTTTCTGAATTGCTGAGTTGTTTCGCTTAGAAAACGAACCGGACGCCCAGCGAGACACGCGCGTTGTCGTCATTGCTGCCAGCCCAAGTGTAGCGGCCTTCGCCGTAAACGCCGAAGCTCGGGGTGGCACGCCACTCGAGACCGCCGCCCGCGTGGACGGTGCCGGCCGTAGTGCCGTCCGTCTGGACGCCGCCACCGCCCAGGATGTACGGCGCGATGCAGAGGCTGCCGAGCTCGAGAGGATAGCGGGCGATGAGGCTGGCACTGAAGGTCCAGAGCGTATCGGAGACGCTGGCGACGTTGGCGTCCACGCCGACGCCAAGATACCGCTGGAAGAAGTAGCTCACGCCCAAGCCGCCGCCGAAGCCATCGCCGAGGCCGCCGCCTTGGGTGTTAACGTAGCTGCCGAAGACATCGAGGTGTACTTCCTGGTCATGAAAGCAGGGCTCGACGGGGTTCTTGTAGTCCTTGCCAGTGGCCATCTCGTGTCCGGCGAAGGCGCTGGTAGCGACTCCAAGGCACGCGATGAAAGCAAATGCGTTTTTTTTCATTGAGTGGTGTTTGGTTTTTGGGATTGGGACCGGGCAGAAAGCCGGAATGGGCGGTTGAGGTAGGGCAATGACCAGGATGAGTAAAGGGGTTTTTCGGTTTTCCTGCGTGAATGTCACACTGCTCAGCCCGGGATCTTGCGACCCTCGGAAAACATGCCACCCGCCTCGATCGGGCGGAGTTTTCGCCGCGTTTCCTGAGAGCGCGCAGTCTCAAAAAACCGCCATATTTTCCGTTTGTATTTCAGTTTTCGCGGCCTAGAGTCGCCGTCCCAATTTTCCCGACCCATGTTTCGCTCACAGACTGAGATGAAGATCTTCTGCGGCTCCGCTCACCGAGAGCTGGCGCAGAGAATTTGCGACTGTATCGGTGTGCCGCTCGGGGACGCGACGGTGAGCACATTTCCGGACGGGGAGACGTTTGTAAAAATCAACGACAACATCCGCGGGCGTGATGTCTTTCTCGTCCAGCCGACCTGTCCTCCGACGAATCAGAACCTGATGGAACTGCTCATCATGGTCGATGCGGCGCGGCGGGCGAGTGCGGCGCGCATCACGGCGGTCATCCCTTTTTTCGGCTACGCCCGGCAGGATCGAAAGGACCAGCCCCGCGTGCCGATCACGGCCAAGCTCGTCGCCAACCTGCTCACCGCGGCGGGCGTGGACCGGGTGCTGACCATGGATCTGCACGCACAGCAAGTGGCCGGCTTTTTCGACATCCCGGTCGATCACCTTTTCGCCGCGCCGGTGCTCATCCGCTATCTCCGGGCGAAGCAGATCGTGAATCCCGTGGTCGTGTCGCCGGATGTCGGTGGACTGAAAATGGCCTCGGCCTACTCGCAGGCGCTGAATGCAACGCTGGCGATCGTGGCAAAGCGGCGCAAGAGCCCGACAGAGATCGAGGCCCTGAACGTCATCGGAGAAGTAGAGGGCCGCGACGTCATCCTCGTCGATGACCTGACCGAAACCGCCGGCACACTCTGCAGCGCGGCAAAGATCCTGAAGGAGCGCGGCGCCGCGCGGATCATCGCCGGCGTGTCTCACGCCGTGCTGTCGGACCTCGCCATCGAGCGGCTGAATGGTTCCTGCATCGCCGAGCTCATCACCACGAACAGCGTCCCGGTGCGCTCCGGCGACGGCTTTCCGATCACCACCCTCTGCATCGCCGAACTGCTCGGCGAAGGCATCCGGCGCATCCACGACGACGAGTCCGTCTCCTCACTCTTCCGCATCACAGAAACCTAAAAAGTCTGAATTATTATGGCCAAACAACTGAAACTAACCGCGCAAACGCGCCTCACCTCCGGCCGTACTGCGGTCAAGAAAATCAAGAAGCAGGGTCTCGTCCCCGCCGTCGTCTATGGCGGCCACGACAAGCCCCTCAACCTCACGCTCAACGCGCGTGAAATCACCAGACTGCTCGCCCATGCGACCAGCGAGCACTTTCTCGTCGATCTGGAGATCAACGACGGCGGCACGACGACCAACCGGCTGGCGCTGATTCAGGAAGTCCAGCACGACGCCATCCGGCGCGATGTACTCCATGTGGACTTCCACGCCGTCAGGGCCGACGAAAAGCTGCACTCGCAGATTCCGGTCGAGACGACTGGCGAGCCAGCGGGCGTCAAGAATTTCGGCGGCATTCTCGAAATCAACATGCACTCCATCGAGGTCGAGTGTCTGCCGAAGGATCTGCCCGAGTCCATCCAGCTCGACGTCTCCGCCCTCGGCGTGGGCGACTCGATTCACATCAAGGACATCCAGTTTCCCGAGGGCGTCACGCCGCGTGGGGATGGCGATCTCACGGTCGTCCGCGTGGCCGCGCCGAAGGTGGAGGTCGAGCCGGAAGTCGCGACCGAAGCGGCACAGCCGGAAGTCCTGAAGGAGAAGAAGGATGACGCCGCCAAGCCCGCAGCCGGCACAAAGCCTGCCGACAAGAAGTAACTGACTCGCACGGCGGCTGAATGAATGTCTGCGGATTCCGAGCGACCGTCGCTGCGCCTCATCGTTGGGCTGGGAAATCCCGGACGCGAGTACCGCGACACGCGGCATAATGTCGGCTTCATGATCGTCGATCGCCTCGCCCAGCGCGCCCGCGCCGGATTCCGGACGGAGAAAAGCTGGCACGCGGAAGTCGCCCGCGCCGGCGACCTCCTGCTCTGCAAGCCGCTGACCTACATGAATCTGAGCGGGCAGGCCATCCGCCCGCTCAGCCAGTTTTACAAGATCGACGCCGCACAGATGCTCATCATTCTCGACGATATGGCGCTGCCGCTCGGCAAGCTGCGCCTCCGCGGGAGCGGTTCTGCCGGCGGTCACAACGGCCTCAAGTCGCTCATCGAGCACTTTGGCACGCAGTCGGTGCCACGGCTCCGCGTCGGCATCGGCGCAGCCGAGGGCGAGGCCGTCGGCCACGTCCTCGGGCGATTTACCTTGGAGGAAAAGGCCGCGCTGGAGCAGAGTCTCGACCTCGCAGTCAATGCGGTCGATTGCCTCCACGAGCGCGGGCTCGAAGCCGCGATGAACAGCGTCAACTGACCCGCCGATCCATTCTCAATACAACCAACCAACCTCAAACCAGACAACGCATGAAAAACCGCTACGAAGGACTCCTCGTCCTCAACATCAAAGGCAACGAAGACGGTGCCAAGGAAGTCATCGAACGCCTCGAAGGCGAATTCAAAAAAGAGGGAGCCAAGGTAGAGCAGGTCCAGAAGATGGACCGCCGGCAGTTCACCTACGTCGCGGGCGACCTCGATGCCGGCTACTACGTGAATTTCATCTTCAGCGCCGAACCGCAAACCCTCGGCAAGCTCCGCGCCAAGCTCACGCTCGACGAGACGGTCTATCGCCAGAACTACCTGAAGCTCCGCACAAAGACGGCCGACAAGCCCGAGCGCACAGCGAAGGCCGCGAAGGCGGCCTGATCCTCCGCTCCCCGGAACCGAGGGCGACCCTATGGCCAGCTACAATAAAGTCACGCTGATCGGGAATCTCACGCGAGACCCCGAAATCAAGTACACGCCGAAAGGCACTGCCATCGCCGACATCGGCCTAGCCGTGAATCGCACTTACACGACCGACGGCGGCGAGAAACGGGAGGAAGTCACCTTCATCGACGTGACCCTGTGGGGCCGCGTCGCCGAGATCGTGGGCGAGTACTGCAAAAAGGGACGCCCGCTTTTTGTGGAAGGCCGGCTCCAGCTCGACACCTGGGATGACAAGGCCACCGGCCAAAAGCGCAGCAAACTCAAAGTCGTGGGAGAAAACATCCAGCTCCTCGGAGGTCGCGAAGGTGGTGGCGGAGGGGAACACAGCGAAGGCCGGAGCGAAGGGCGCCCGCAGCAAAGCCGACCTGCCGCTGGCCGGCCCGCATCCCCTCCCCCGCGTCCGCCAGCGGACCCGGACTTGGACGCACCGGAAGACGACATCCCGTTCTGATCGCAGCGGACGCTGCGAAAAACTTCATGGCTGTCAGGGAAGTGGCAAACTTCCCTGACAGCTTTTTTTCTTCCCCCGCGGTCAACCGAACCGTAGAGGGCGCTGGCTAATCGGAAATACTTGGGGCGACCCGATCGCGTCGCAGGCGAAACCGCCCGCAGCAAACGCTACGACTCGCCAGGAGCCCTGAGTTCAAAGACGGTTTCGGCCTCGTCGCCCCCCTGACCGGCACGCGGCTCAAGGCCGAGCGTCTGGTAGGCGCGCTCGAGCGCGGCGGGGTTGTTGCGGAGTTCGGGGAACACGGCGACGAGGCGCTGCTTGATCCAGCGCCGCGCCATCCCGTGCTCGACCGGGTGAATGGCCGGCTGGCTGCGGAAGGCGCGCTTGATGAGTGAGATGAGTCCCGTTTGCATGTTCCCGTGAATAACGCCGGATGACCGGGATTGTTTGAAGAAAAAAGTGCCCGGCGTACCTCAGCCGCGGATCCTCAGGCCGATATTGGCAGCGAGAAACACGGCATTCATCAGCACGAAAAGCGCGACAGGGCGGAACGCTTTGTCACGGGAACCGACCGCCACATGCTCCTCCCGGAGAGCGAAGGCTAGCGCGCTCGACGCGACGAACCACGCTGCGTAACTGCCCCACGGCGGGGCGAAATGCGGCGGGAGCGCCGGTGATTCCGCGCGCCAGAACCAAAACCCGCGCACTTTCGCCGCGACCGGCTCGATATTGAAATCGGCCAGCACCACGAGCGCCCCGGTGCCGAGCGCCAGCCCCAACTGTCCCGCCCCCGGCCACCAGCGCAGCACCGTCTGCCGCGCCCCGATCAGGAGCGCGAACCACAGCAGCGGCAGCCCCAGCGGGACCGGCCCCGCCTTTGCCCCGAGCTGCCGCGAATACTCAATCTCCCCGAGCGGAAATCCGCTCAGCGCGCTGAGCGCGCCCATCGCAGCCACTCCTCCGCAGACCGTCAGCGCCCAGCGCCGCGCTGTGGGCAGTCCTTCGTTTTCGGCGACCCACAGGTGGATGACCGCTGCGGCGAGTGTGATCCACGCGAAATCCCCGATTGCGATGATCCACTCCAGCGCAGCGCGGAGGTCGCGATTGCCCACCCATCGCTCGATCGCCGCGTCACCGATGGGAAAACTCCAGACGCACGCAATCCAACCGGACCAGAGCAGGAAGATTATCCACAGCCCGGAGACAAGCGGCTCCGCGACACGACCGAGCGAGGAAAAGCGGGAGCCCATCGGAAAACGAACGTCCGCCGTGCGGAGCGATGCGAAGGCGGCAGCGCCGCCCGCAGGTCAGACCGCCGACGCGGCGCCGGCCAGTTCGTGCTCGCGCAGCTTCAGACTGGCGATCGCCCTGCGGACTTCCGCACTCAGCTCCGCCAGCATCTCGCGCGTGACCTCCATCTGCGCCGTCTTGAATTGCGCCCACTCCGCCGCCGTCGCCTGCAACCGCTCGCAGGTACGGGTGAAATAGGCCCGCGCCGCGTCAGTGAGATGCGGACATTCGAGTTTCGACTCCATGCAGCGCTGCGCTTCCGCAAGTTCAGAAAGGAGGATTTTCTCCGACGGCACCCGGCGCAGATTGTCCGCGAGACCGATGAAATTCAGCGTCCAGATGATCCACTTCGTCGGGTCAAACTGCCAGGGCTTCACACCATTGCGGTAGTCGTGCTGAAACTCGTGGTGATAGTTGTGGTAGCCCTCACCAAACGTGACGATCGCCGTGATCCACGAATCCCGGGCGCTGCAGCGCGAGGAGTAGGGGCGCTTGCCGATCCAGTGGCAGAGCGAATTGATGCAGAAAGTGCAGTGCTGGAGGAAAACCACGCGCGCCACTCCCGCGATGAGGAAAGCGCCGAGCGCCGCCGACCAGCCACCCCAGGCATAGCCGAGAATCGCGGGCAATATGAACGCCACGAAAACCGCGATCTTCTGCGTGTGGCGGTGCTGCCACATCACGAGCTTGTCCTTCTGGAGGTCGGTCACGTTCTCGTACGTCAGCGCCGGGCGGAGCTTGAACATCAGCCAGCCGATATGCGCGTGAAAGAGGCCCTTGTTGATGTCGTAGGGATCGTCGTCGTGATCCACATGCTTGTGATGCGTGCGGTGCTCGCACGACCACATCAGCGCCGAGTTCTCAAAAGCGCCCGCGCCAAAAAGCAGAGTGAAAAGCTTCACGGACCAGTGTCCGCGGAAGGCGAGATGGGAAAACATCCGGTGATACCCGAGGGTGATCGAGAAGCCGCACGCACAGAGCATCGCGAAGAACAACGCGATCTGGAACCAGTCGATCCCGAACTTCCACAGATAGAGCGGCACCGCGGTCAGCGAGAGAAAAAGGGTGCCGATCAGGAAGGAACTGGTGACCCAGTTGACTCGGGCGAAAGGGATGTTTTTGAACATGATTTGGTGGATGGGGGCGGCGTAAAACGCGCGGACCTATAGGGGCAAAGCAGGTCGCGTGCAACTGGAAAAGCGCTTCGGAGCGACGCGCCTTTGCAGCTGAAGAAGTCATCGCGATGAAGCCGCACGCGACTCACGGCAGCATCATGCCCACCGGATGGCGCGTTTCATTTCCTCCAACCCGGTGGCAAACTGGCCCATCGCTCCCAACCAGCCCATGAAACCCTTCATCCTTTTCGCCCTGCTGCTCTCCAGCGCCAGCCTGTCCGCTGCGAATGCAGCGAAGCCGAATCTCGTCATCTTCCTGACCGACGATCACAGTGTGCTCGATTCGACGGTCTATGGAGCGAAGGATGTGCAGACGCCGAACATGGAGCGCATCGCCGCGGCGGGTCTCACGTTTGACCGCGCCTTTGTCGCCTCCCCGAGCTGCGCGCCCAGCCGGGCGGCGCTGCTCACCGGCCTCATGCCCGCGCGGAATGGCGCGGAGCCGAATCATTCCAAGCCGCGCGCCGACCTGAAGAAGCTCCCGGCTTATCTTCAGGAACTGGGCTACGAGGTGGCCGCCTTCGGCAAGGTGTCGCATTACAACCAGACGAAGGATTACGGCTTCGACCACTTCGCGCACGACAGCTTTCACGACGACATCGCGGTCTCGGCGGGCATCGAGTGGCTGCGTGCGCGGAAAAGCGGCAAGCCGCTGTGCATCTTCTTCGGCACGAACTGGCCGCACGTCCCGTGGCCGGAACAGAGCGACTACCAGCCGGGCGGCGTGCGGCTGCCGGCGACCTCCGTCGATACGCCGCGCACCCGCGAAGTCCGCACGCAGTATTATGCCGCGGTCGCGCGGATGGATGCGGAAATGGGCGCGGCCTACGATGCCGCCCGCGAGGTGCTCGGCGCGGACACCTTCTTCCTCACGACTTCCGACCACGGCGCGCAGTGGCCGTTTGGAAAATGGAACCTCTACGACGCCGGCATCCGCACTCCGATGATCGCGGTCTGGCCGGGCGAGATCGCGCCGGGCACGCGCACCAAGGCGATGGTGAGCTGGATCGACATCCTGCCGACGCTGGTCGAGCTCGGCGGCGGCACCCCGCCCGCGGACATCGACGGGCGCTCGTTCGCCGCGGTGCTGCGCGGCGGAAAGCCGGAGCACCGAGACCGAATTTTCACGACCCACAGCGGCGACGGAGACATGAATATCTACCCCATCCGCAGCGTGCGGACCGCGCAGTGGAAATACATCCGCAACCTGCATCCGGAGTTTTACTTCACCACGCACATCGATCTCGTGAAGGCGGAGAACCGGCCGGATTACTTTCCCAGTTGGGTGGAAAAGGCGAAGACCGACCCGTGGGCGCGCTCGGTCGTCGAGCGCTATCATCTGCGCCCCGCGGAGGAGCTTTACGATCTGAGCGCCGATCCCCACGAGCTCACGAATCTCGCCGGCGACGCCGCGCACGCAGGGCAGCTCGCCGCCCTGCGCGCCGAACTGGATGCGTGGATGAAGGAGCAAGGCGATGCCGGCAAAATCTACGGGAAGCCCCGCCTGCCGACCGATCCCGACCGCGACGCCGTGCGCCCGAAAACTGCGCCAAAGCGCGACTGATCGCGGTTCCTCGTGATCCGTCGCGCGCTCCCCGGACTTCCTGATTTCTTCTCACTCCCGAGCTGGGGCTTGGGAGCGCGAGCTGCCGGGAAAGCTGGCACTCCCAACCCCTTGGAGACTGTGAAATAATTCGGGAGTCCTGGCGCAGGAGCGCCGGGAACCGCTGGGGGAGAGTGCTTCGCGGACTTTTTACACAGTCACTTAGCTTGGGAGCGTGGAGAAAATGCTAGCCGCGCGAACCATCGAATACCCTCTGCGAATCCAGCCTGATTCGATCACGCTGGCGTTCGACATTCAGCCGCGGCGCCACTTCGGTGCTGCGCTTGGTTAGTCGCTGCGTGCATTTCCCTGTTCACTGAGGCGATGCCGGCCGGCGATTCCTTCCGCGAGTCAGTCATGAGGTGGGCCGGCCGGCGGCGATTGGGAAAGTGTTGGTCTTCGACTTCGGGCTCCAGCGGTAGCCGGTGAGAGCGCCGGTGGCTGTGTCGGCGGCGAATGCCATCACGCCGTGGCCAAGACCACTGCGCTGCCCGTTCGTGGCCAGCACCTCGGCGCGCTCGTCATTGGGGCGTGAGTCGTCGCCGTGCGGCGACCCCGTTGAGTCATACACCTCCACCACCCAAATCCCCTCCGGCCCCGCCACCGGAACGCTTGCAATCACCACAGCATGTCCATTCGAGGTCGCCGTAACTCGCTCCCAAGCCACCACATCGCCGGGGCGCAATTCGGAGGCTTTGGCGACCGCCTGCCACCCCGGTTGCGGCTTTTCCGCCAGGCTGGAAAAGAATGCCACGTACCTTGCCGGAGTTGGGATGCGGCCCCGCTTGATATCCAGGGCCTTGAAGGCCGATTCCCTAGCCTGCGGTGTGGCTTGCTTCAGCGCGTAGGACACGAAACCGACACAGTCATACCGGTGACTCCCAACCGTGCGATCCACCCGTGTTTGGTGCTGATACAGCGTGCTGGTCATCGTCTTGAATTGATTGACCGCTTCGTGAAACAACGGCCCACCGGAGGCGGGCGGCTCTGCCCCCCTCAACTCCCCGACACACCACCCGCAGGCCACCGCGCTGAGAACGCAGCACCAGAAACGGAGCCGACGGCAAATGCTTGCGGCGACGCCAACAGGGGACGGAATGTCGTCGTTCATGGTATGTGCGAGTGAGCGCCTATCGACTTCAAGCTCAGCGACTGCGGAGTGCGGCGCCGCGGCTACGCGGTGGCGACAGCAGGCGGCGTGACCGAGACGTCGGTCGCTCCAGCGCTTGGTTAGGCGACGTTGGTTGCATAGCAGGAAAGTAAATCAGGCAAGGCTTCCTGCAGAATAAGCAGGTGGATCTCACCCATGAAACGCACATCTGCAATCTTCGTAAGGCGACGACCGTGCCAATGATTGGCGTAGTTGTAATGCCGAACAGCAAGGTGCCAACCCTGCCTTGAAGCATAATCAAGGAGCTCTTGGGGCGGAGACAGATCCGGATTCTGAGCCATGTTCAGCACGTGCTTTGCAAGAAGTGTCTTGTCCATTGAATCGTTAGGAATTGCGGGCGTGCGCAGCAATCCATGCTGCCCTGAAAGCAGCGTAGTCGTTTCTGCGATTCTGCTGAGATGCGTTGTCGTTGGTAGGTCGGCTAGGCTCGGAAATGTTCTGCAGGGGGGCAGATGGCGGCAGAAGCGTCTTTTTCGGTGTAGGGCGGATCTGATCGGAAGCGATCCACGGAATATTGCCTATAGCGCCGCGGCGACTCCAAGCCGCTTTAGTAGCTTTTATTTTAGGGCTATAGGACCCGCTACCGTTGCAACGAAAACAAGTTGGGTTGCGACCGCCGCAAGAGC
>JAYTML010000225.1:0-6574 GCA_043728655.1 Chthoniobacter sp.
ATCCTGCTGACGCTGGGAAGGGCGCTCGCTGGTGCGCCGGATACATCCTACTGGGTGTGGCACCGCGCGGCTCCGCTGCGCGAGGAGGAGAGCGCGGAACTGGTGCGGCAGGAGGTTGGGCTGCTGTTTTGGAGCGTCGGCGAGATGGAGAACCGAGGCGGCGAATGGCGGTGGAAAGCGCCGCCGCTCGCGCTGGATGGGGTCGCGTCGGGATTCCATGTCGTGCCCGTGGTGCGGCTGACGAGCGAGGGAAAGACACCGTTCGCCGCGGCGGCGATGCCGGCTCTGGTGGAGAAGCTGAAAAACGTCGCGGCAGACGGGGGCGAGGTGCAGCTCGACTACGATTGCCCCGACCGACTGCTTGGCGATTACGCCGCGGCGCTCGGCGATATCCGCCGGGCGATTCCGGGCGTCTCGATCACGGCGCTTGCGCACTGGCCGCGGCTGCGCGATTTCCCCGCGCTGACACGGAACGTGAGCGGGATAGCGCCGATGTTTTACGACATGCAGGCCGATCCCACCGGCGTCGGGCCGGACGCCCCGCCGCCGCCGATCCTCGATCCCGGGCGGGTCGCCGCGGCATTGGCGGATTGGCGGACGTGCCCGGTTCCGTGGAGGGCGGGTCTGCCCACATTTGCGCGGCTTACGGTCTTCGACCGCACGGGACTTTCACGCGGGCAGATTCCGAATTGGGCGTGGGAGGATCTCTGCTTTCACAAATCGCTTCGCACCCTCGGGCCGACTCGGCTCGGCGTGACGCTTCTCCGCGCGGATGCCGACACGCGCGTCGCCGCGACGCCGGTGGCGAAGGGCGAGATCGTCGCGTCGCGTTTCACCGACCGCGCTGCGCTCGCGCAAAGCGTGCAGCGGGCGCGGGAAACCGGTGCCGCCGGCATCGTGCTCTTCCGCCTGGCGGATGGGAGCGACCCGGCCGGATGGTCCCTTGGCGATCTTGGGCAGCTCGCGGTGCCTGCGCTGCCGCGGCTGATTCTGCGCCAGTCGGCGGGCGAACAGCTCGAACTCGTGAACGATTCGCCATTCGATCTCGCACCGCGCCTCGCGGGCGAAAAGGACGATCGCGACCGCGGCTACGCGCTCGAACTCGACTCACCCGCACCCGTTTTCCGCGAAGCGCTCCGCGGTGATTTCTGGCGCGTGACCAGTCACGCGGATCCCGACGCGGAAAAACCGCGGGCCGTCGCCGTGCCGCTCGCCACGCGGCTGACGTTTTGGTTCGGCGACCTGCGCGCGGGCGCGTCGCAGCGAACCGGCTTGCTGCAACTCGGGCCGCTCGGCACGCTCGCCAGTGTCCGCTACCGAATCCTCAACTGCGAAGGAGCCGCCGCATGGAAACCGATCACCCCCGCCGATCCGCCCGCATCCCGACCGTGAAAGGCGCCGCGCTTTTTGCCGCCGCCCTCGCGCTAGCACAGCCGTGCGCATGGGCGACGGGGGACTTTTACGAGGAGCCGCTGCAGACGCTCGCCGACTACCTGCGCCTCGACCAGTTGCCCGCCAAATCCATGGGGCAGGTGCTCGCAGAAACCGGCAAACCCGAGACACCGGCGGCGGAAACCGACTTCCAGGCCGGTCTGCTCGCGCTGCCGAAATTGCCCGGTCCCGAAGCGCTCGCGTCGCTCGACAGGATGATCGCCGCCGCCCGCGCCGCCGCCCTCAATCCTCTGCTGAATCTGCTCAACGACGTGCGCGATCTTTTCGCCGGCCCGGCGACGGCCGCGGAGAGCGGGGCGTATCTCGAATGGCGCATGGAGCAGGCGGACCGGTTCGGAGTCACCTTCGGCAAGCCGGAGGCGGAGCAGGACCGCGGGAGGCCCGGCCCGAATCCGGCGTTCAACGCGGAGATCGAGCGGCAGCTCGCAAAAGCGCCGCCCGCGCTGAAGCCGCACTGGCTCTATCTCCGTGCGGCGGCGGACTGGAACAGCGGCATGGTGGCGGAGAGCCAGGCGCGCTTTTTGAAAGTGGCCGCGGATTTCCCGAAGCATCCGCGCGCTGAAACGGCGATGCTCATGGCGCTGCGCTGCGCGATCTGGAAGACGCGCAAGCCGGAATACACGCAGACGGACCGCCAGCTCCACGAAGGCGAGCGCACGAAGGCCAAAAAACTCTTCGACGAATACTTCGCGAAGTATCCGCACGGGCGGTCTTACGGCGATGCGCTCGGCTGGCTGGGCGCGTTTGCGTGGGACGGCGGCGACTACGCTACAGCGCTGCGCTGCTACACGCAGCAGCTCGATCTGCCGGACCACCCGGAGCTTTTAGAGTCCGCGGCGGACATGGTCGAGAAGACGCTCTCGCGGCTCGCCGCCGAACCGCGCGATGCGGCGCTGACCGAGGTGGCGAAAAATCCCGCCGCTGCCCAGGCGCTCACCTATCTCGTGCTGAACACGAGCGAGTCGGACAATTACAACGGCAAGTATGAATCCGTGGACGAGGTGCGCGGCTGGAGGAAAAAGGTGCTGCCGCGGCTGGCGGCGGCGATTTCCGCGGAGCAGAAACTCTACGCGGATGCTGCGTGGAAGCCGCGCTACCTCGCGATGCTCGCCTCCGCGGCGAGCGGTGCGGGCCAGCACGAGCAGGCGCTGAAGCTGATCGATTCCGCCGGTGTGGAGGTCGAGAAAAGCGATGATCTGCTCTTCGCGCGCAGCGTGGCGCTGCATCGCGCGAAACGCCCTGGCGAAGCCGCGGCTGCGCTGCAGATGCTGGTCGGGAAGTTCCCGAAAAGTCCGCTGGCGCGTGGCACGCGGCTGCGGCTGGGGCTGGCGCTGACGGATGATCACCGCGCGGGCGAGGCGGTCCTCGCGCTGGACAAGCTCGTGCCGAAACCGCCCGCCGACGATGCGCTGCCGAAAGACGGCGACCCCGCGAGCGAAGCCGATCTGGAGCACGAAAGGCTCCTCAACGAAACACGCCCGTATTCCGGCGAATACCCGGTCTTTTTCGGCATCGACAGCAATCAGGTCCGCGCGCTGATCGACACGCTGCTGAATTTCGCGCCGATCGCCGAGCTGGCCGCGCCCACGCAGGACGCGAAGCTCGATCCCGTGGCGCGGCTGCGCTTTACCGAGGCCATCGCGCAGCGGCTGCTCGCGAAGGAGCAGTTTGACGAGGCGAGGAAATACATGACGCCCGCGCAGTGGGAGCTTTCCGCCGGACCGCTCGCGCGGCTGACAAAGGCGGCGCAGGACACAAAGGAACCCGCCGCCCGCGCGACGGCGTGTCGCAAACTCGGCGACGCGTGGGCCGCTGCGCGGGGCGGGCTGCTCACCTATCCGCTCGATACCGACGGCATGCGCCACGAGGTGTTCATCGACTTCGCCGCGGACGCCAATGTGCGCCGAGTGGCGAGCGCGCCATTTGTCGGCGCGACTGGGAATGTTTCAGCCGACCTGGAAAACCGCGACGAGCTGCGGCACGCGTTCAACTGGTGGCTCGAAGCGTCCGACGCCCAGCCCGGCACGCCGCAGACCGCGCAGGCGCTCTGGCTGGCGCTGCGCGCGATGCCACTGATCGCGGACGTGTCGCCGTTCACATTCGAGCGCGCCGTCTCGCGGAAATGGACCGGCACGGCGCGCAAACTGTACGACCGCCTGCGGACCGAGTGCCCGGCATCACCCGAGGCGCAGCGCTTCGCCGTGGCGTGGGATTTCACCGCGCCGAAAAAGCGCGCGAAGGAGGACAACGATGGCGGGGCGGAAATCCTGCACCGCGACGCTGCGGGCGAGAGGCTGCGCGGCATGGACGCGCTGAAGGCGGCGGAGAGGGAGAGCCCCGAGGGACCGGCTGCGGCCGGCTTGACCGTGCAGATCGATGGGCTGGAGAAGGAGGCGGGGGAGGGGGATCCGGCGAAGTTGAAAGCACGTGTGGAGGCGCTGCGCGCGAAAGCCCGGAAGATGTTCGTCGGCTGGAACGAGCTGCGCTGGGTGAACCTGCTGGACGATCTCTCGCTCTTCCTTTCCGAGCCCGATCCGGGTGCGGGTGTGCGCGAGCGCTATGTGAAGCTGCGCTTCCGCTTTCTCCGCGAGTCCGCCATCGGCGGCGGCTACTCGGTGGCGGAAGAAAGACCGAATGCCGACGAGGAGCTGGGCGCGGCGATCAGAACGGCTGCGGCCGGTCCCGAGGTGAAGCCGGTGGCGGATTATTTCGAGTTCCTGAATCTGGCGGTGTTCGCGAACCACTTCATTTTCGTGAAGCTCAAAAGCACGGACAAGGACGGCGGCGCCGACACGTACCGCACGCACGATTATCCGCTGCTCGCGCGGCTGGCCGCCGCGTTTTTGGAGAAATACCCGAAGAGCAAGAAGCGCGAGGCCGCGATGCTGCTGCATGCGCGCGCGGTCTTTCAAAGCTCGAAGCAGGTCGAGGCGAGGAAGTATGTGACCTGGCCGCAGGCGGTGCGCTGGGAGGGCGGCATCGAGATTTCTGTGACCGCGCAGGAGCCGTTCGACGCGAAGCGCGTGACCGCCGCGCTCGACGACTACGACCGGGCATTCCCGCGCGGGCGCTACGCGGCGGACATCCGCGACTGCCGTGCGGCCGTGGCGCTGCGGATGCGCGACTGGAAGACGGCGCTCGATCTCACGCTGGCGCAGTTCGATGACCGGGACGCCGGCGCGCTCTTCACCAGCGCCGGCAACCGGCTGGGAGAGATTTTCGCGCTGCTCGCAGACGAGAAATCCCGCGCCGACCTGCTCGCAGTCATCAAGGCGAACCCGCGCGGGCGGGAGCTGCTGGCGAAGTACGTGGCCGACGAATCCGACGCGCACCCGCTGCGCTACATGAAGGCGTGGCTGCGCGAGCAGCTAGCGACGAGGTAGGCGCGCGGCGACGAAGCGGGCGACTGCCTCGATGTCCTCCGCAGGCTCACGGACGGCGGGATTGGCGACGTCGCGCATTTGGAAAAGCGCGCGGTCTTTCCAGATCCAGGCGTCGGGCTGATACGGGCCGACTTTGCACGGGTCGCTCCAGGTGTGGATGGACAGGAGGCGCGGGGTGAGGGCGGCGGCGATGTGCATCGGGCCGCTGTCCACGCTGATGGTGAAGGCGGCGCGGCGGATGAGCCAGATCAGCTCCGGGAGCGTCGTGCGATTGAGGAGGCTGGTGATGTTCCCGGACTCGGCGACTGCGGTGTCGGCGCGGCCTGCGACGACGATGCGGTGCGGGGCGAGCGCGCGGCTGAAGTCGGCGAGCTCGGCGGCGGAGAGGGATTTTCCTGCGCCGCGGGAGAAGGGGTGGAGGAGGAGGAAAGGCTCGGCGGCATCGAAACCGGCGGGAGCGGAACCCTGTGGCAAAGCCCATTCGAGCGGCGTGGAAGTTTCGATCCCGAGCGCGGCGACGAGGGCGAGGTACCGATCGACGGCGTGCGCCTGGGCGGACACGTCCACGGTCTCGTCGTAGAAATGGCGCGCGCCTTCGCGGGCGTCCGAGAGGCCGACGATGCGGCCGCCCTCGGCGCGGCAGAGCTTCGCGATGAGCGCGCTGCGGAGGAGGCCCTGGAAATCGAGGACGAGATGCGCCTTGCGGGCGGCGATCCTTTTCGCCCAGCCCGGGATGCGCGCCCAGCCGGCGGGGCCGCGGAACTGGCCGCGTGGAAAGTGGACGGCTTCATCGACGTGCTGGTTGCCATCGAGCAGCGGCGCCCATTCGGGATTGATCAGCCAGCGGAGGTGCGCCTGCGGCCAGCGCCTTTTGACGAGGGCGACTGCGGGGAGCGTGTGGACGATGTCGCCGAGGGAGCTCGGCTTGAGGATTAGGATTACCGCCGGGGCGCGCATGCGCGCGCTATTTGCCGAGGGCGAGGCGGTCGGCTAGGCGCTGGGGCAGGCCGGCTTCGATGATTTTGTCCTGCGCGCTCCAGATGTCGTATTCGAGGCGGCGGAGTTCGATGAGCTGCTTGTCCGGGTAGTAGAGGACGTAGGAGGCGTGCCAGTCGCCGTCGCGTGGCTGGCCCACGCTGCCGCAGTTGATGAAGTACTTTTTCCCCGGCTCGATGGAGAGCTTGTCGAGGAGCTGGCTTTTCACCGAGCTGTCGCGGATGTAGGCGCGCGGCGCGTGGGTATGGCCGTAGAAGCAGAGCTGGGTGTGCTGGTAGTTGAAGCTCGCGGCGGCATCAAGCTGGTTGAAGACGTAGCCCCACTTGTGCGGGGTATCGAGGGTGGCGTGGACGATGGTGAAGTCGCGCACCTGGCGCACCATCTTGAGGTCGCGGAGCCACTGCTTGTCCTTTTCGGAAAGCTGGTTGCGGGTCCAGTTGATGGCTTCCTCGGCGAGGGGGTTGAAGCCGACGAGGTCGTCCACGATCGAGGCCTGTTCGTCGTGGTTTCCCTTCACCACGGGGCATTCGAGATTGCGGACGATATCGAGGCACTCGCTGGGGTTGGCGTTGTAGCCTACGACGTCTCCGAGGCAGACGTAATGAGTCGCCCCGTGCGCTTCGGCGTCGGCTAGGACGGCCTGGAGGGCTTCGAGGTTCGCGTGGATGTCTCCGAAAATGGCGAATCGCATGTCAGGGCCTGGGGGGCGGAAGCGGAATATAGACACGCTCCGCAGGCGGCAC
>JAYTML010000226.1:0-2118 GCA_043728655.1 Chthoniobacter sp.
GCGTGGAGCGAGATGATGTCCGCGCGGGCGAGCAACTCGTCGAGCGGGACAAAGGTGAAGCCGAGGGCCGTGGCGATCTCCGCCGGCTGGGCCACGTCACAGGCCAGCACCCGCATTTCAAAAGCCTGCGCCAGACGGGCCACGCGCTGGCCGATGAAACCCATGCCGATGATCCCGAGCGTCTTGCCCGCGAGTTCAAAGCCGCGGGTGGTCTCGTAGGAAAAGTGCCCGCCTTTCGGCGCCAGCATGACCTCCCGCATCCTGCGGGAAAGCGCCAGCATGAGCGCGAAAGTGTGCTCGGCGACCGTCGTCTCCGCGTGAAAGGGGACGTGCGCCACCGCGACCCCGTGGGCCTTGCAGGCCGCGAGGTCGAGGTGATCCGTGGCCGTCGAGCGCGTGGTGATGAAGCGCAGCCGCGGGTGCGCCGCGAGGAAATCGCCAGTGAGCTTCGAGTTGATGAAAGGCGCGAGCGCCTCCGCGTCGTCGCCGGCCTCCTCCAGCGTGGCGACGAAGCGGACATCGTGGTCGCCGAGGGCCTCGGCATAGATGGCCTGCTCCCCGGGTTCGGTTTCGATGAAGTAGATGATCACGGCGCGAGTATTCTCACACACGGTGCGAAAAGGGAACCACCCGCCGCTTGGGCAAAGCCGCGCCGATATTGTGCCGCCTGCGCTCGCGGGATGACAAATGCCCGCCGGAATGCGAATCAGAGACCCGATCCATGCACTTGCACGCCGGCCAGGAACCTCACGACCACGACCACCCGCCGCGCCGCAGGTGGCTGCCCCGCATGGCCACGCGCGAGGTCGATCTCCACGAGCACGAGGACGAGCACGGCCATGAGGGCGAGTGGAAGCTGCAGCTCGCAGCCAGCGTCGTGTGCCTGATTCTCGGCCTCGCGGGCTGGTGGGCAGATCCGGCCTACGAGGGGCTGTCGGTCGGTCTTTTCGCCGCCGCGTATCTCGCCGGCGCGTGGTTCACCGTGCAGGAGGTTTGGGAAAGGCTGCGCGATGGCGCGATCGACGTTCATTTCCTCATGCTCGCGGTCGCGGCGGGCGCGGCGGCGATCGGCGAGTGGGCGGAAGGCGCGGCGCTGCTCTTCCTTTTCTCCCTCTCCGGCGCGCTCGAGCACTACGCCATGGAGCGCACGCAAAAGGAGATCCGCTCGCTTTTCGACTCCGCTCCGAAATCCGCCACCGTGCTCGATCCCTCGGGCGCGGAACAGGTGGTGCCGGTGGACGCCCTGCAGACCGGGATGCGTCTGCGCATCAAGCCGGGCGAACAGTTTCCCGTGGATGCCGAGATCAGCAAAGGCGAGACCGCCGCGGACGAATCCAACCTCACGGGCGAGGCGACGCCGGTCGAGAAGTGCATTGGCGATCCGCTCCTCGCGGGCACGCTGAATCTTTGGGGAGTGGTCGAGGCCACCGTCTCGCGGCCCGCGCAGGAGAGCGCGCTGCAAAAGATCATCCACCTCATCCAGAACGCGCAGCGCAACAAGGCGCCCGCGCAGCGTTTCACGGACAAATTCGGCACGCGCTACACCTACGCCATCCTCGGCCTCACGCTCGCCATGTTCTTCGTCTGGTGGCTGGCGCTCGGGCATCGGCCGTTCCTCTCCGTGCCGGGAAACGTGAGCGCGTTTTACCTCGCGATGACGCTCCTCGTGGTCGCTTCGCCGTGCGCGCTCGTGCTCTCGATTCCGTCGGCGATCCTCGCGGCCATCGCGTGGGGCGCGCGGCGCGGCGTCCTCTTCCGCGGCGGCGCGGCGGTCGAGCAGCTCGCCGAGGTGAAAGTCGTGGCGATGGACAAGACGGGCACGCTCACCACCGGCGACCTGCGCGTCGAGAAGGTCGAGAGCTTCCCGCCGGGCCGTGAGCGCGACGTCGCGCAACTGGCCTACTCGCTCGACCGCCACTCGAATCACCCGCTCGCCCGCGCGGTCACGCGCTACGGCAAGCACGAGCAGATCGCGCCGATGGAGGTCACGGACTACGAGGCCGTCACCGGCCTCGGCAGCCGCGCGCAGCACGACGGCGAGGCGGTGCTGCTTGGCCGGCGCAAGTGGGTCCTGGATGGCCACACGGATGCAGCCGTCGCTGCGGTGCCGGAGACGAC
>JAYTML010000227.1:0-3892 GCA_043728655.1 Chthoniobacter sp.
CCCATCGCAGCGAGCAGGGAGTCGTGATCGAGCGGCTTGGTGAACATCGCCAGTTCGCCGTCCGGCGTGCGCGGCCACTCCTCCATCGGCCGATCCCAATACAGCTCCACGCCATTGTCGTCCGGATCGCGCAGATACAGCGCCTCGCTCACGCCGTGATCCGCAGCGCCATCGAGCGCGATGCCCGCCGTCACCAGCCGCCGCAACGCATCGCCCAGCTCCGCCCGCGTCGGGTACAGGATCGCCACGTGATACAGCCCCGTCGTTCCCGGCGCCGGCCCCCGTCCGCCCGCGCTCTCCCAGGTATTCAGCCCGATGTGATGATGATACCCGCCCGCCGAAAGAAACGCCGCCTGCCGCCCCATCCGCTGCGTCACTTTGAACCCCAGCACGTCCCGGTAAAACCCCAGCGCCCGCTCCAAATCCGCCACCTTCAAATGCACATGCCCGATGCGGACGGCGGGGTGGATGGGTGCGGTGCTCATTTCTGAATGTCGCACGAGCGCGAAGCCCGTGCCGGCGTTTTGAAAATGGCTTCCCTTGCGCGGCTTCGGTGGGTTCGATCGGGGTTCAAACACCTTTTCCCATGTCCCACACCACCGCCGATCCTTCGCCACAGCTTTTCTTTGAAACCATCAATGCCTTCCAGAAAACCAGTGCGCTCAAGGCGGCGGTGGACCTCGGTTTGTTTACCGCCATCGGCACCGCGCCATCGACGGCGGCGGAGATCGCGATGCGATGCGAATGTCCGGAGCGCGGCATTCGCATCCTCAGCGACAATCTCACGATCCTTGGCTTCCTGACTAAGGAGGAGTCGCGATACGCGCTCACGCCGTCTTCCGCTGTCTTCCTCGACGAAAAGTCCCCCGCCTACTTTGGCGCGGCGGTGAAATTCCTGCTCGCTCCCGGGCTCACCGAAGCATTCACGGACCTTGCGGCCACCATCCGCAGCGGTCGCATCCACACCTCGGAACACGGCACCATGGCACCGGACCATCCGGTGTGGATCGAGTTCGCCCGCGCCATGGGACCGATGATGGTCCCGGCCGCCCGAGGTGCGGCGGACCTCGTCCCGCTCGATCCGTCGCGCGACACCCGCGTGCTCGACATCTCCGCGAGCCACGGCACTTACGGCATCGCCTTTGCGCAAAAGAATCCGCGCGCCCACCTCGTCGCGCTCGACTGGGAGGCCGTGCTCGCCATCGCCGAGGAAAATGCCGCGGCGGCGGGCCTCGCGGATCGCTTTGGCAAGATCGTCGGCGACGCCTTCACCGTCGACCTCGGCCACGACTACGACGTCGTGCTCGTGCCGAACTTTCTCCACCACTTCAATCTCGCCGACTGCACGCTCTTCCTCCGCCGCATCCACGCCGCCCTGCGTCCGGGCGGCCGCGTGGTCATCGTCGAGTTCGTGCCCGACGACGACCGCGTCTCACCGCCCGCCGCCGCCAGCTTCAGTCTCGTGATGCTCGGCACCACCCGGGACGGCGACGCCTACACCTTTGCCGAGTTTCGCCAGATGCTCACCGATGCCGGCTTCCGCGATGCCACCCTGCACCCGCTGCCCCCGACCGCGGAGTGCGCGGTGATCGCCACCGCGTGACCAGCCAGCCGCATCCGCAATCCCTCCGCTAGGCTGGCGGCCATGTTTTGCTGGCGAGTTTGCCCCTCGTTACGAAGCTGGGGGCTTCGTAATGCCAGTATTGTAGGGAAGCTGTGCTTCGTGGTGGCGATGGGTCGGCGCTACCCGATCAGCGCTCTCAAACTTGACCCGAGAAACACGCCGCGCAAAACCTGAAGCTCCGCTGCGGACAACGGGAAAGGGTCCGGCGGAGCGGCAGCGTCCCCGCCTTCCACGAAGTGGCGGAGAGCCGAGAAAATGGCCTCCGGCTGACCCGGAATCGCAGGTGGAAACTCCGCGTCTAGGATCCACGTCCCGAACTCGGACGTTTCCGTGAGTTCTTCGATCCAGCGTATGACATTGTCCGCCGGAGCGCCGGGGAAGCGCTGCTCGACGAGACTCAGGATGTCGTCACGCGCCGGCACATTGAGCAGCAGCGCGAGGAAGAACCGCTGCTCGACCTCCGTGACGGATCTCCGAAGCTCCACCAAGCCATCCCTGCGGATGATCTCCTCCAGGGTGGGCGCCACGAATTCGGCGAGCCGGCCGTGTTTCTGCCCGAAGATTTCGAGACACTCCTCCCACATTCCCAGCGTCCGGAGGTGGCCCACGCCATTCTGCAAAACGAAAAAACCGCGCTCGAAGTCGAGGTCGCGAAGCATCCTGGTCATCAGAACCGGCCAGGCCGGATCACCGGTCTTTTCCAGCACGTCGAGGAGCTGTTTGCGACGGGTCGTCAGGGCGTCGCTGTAGAATGGGTCCACCGCGAGATGCGGAGGGAGATAGGTGAACTGCGGGCCGGTCCCCGGGTCTGAATGGGTGCGGACCACGACGCTGATGGACGGGGTATCCAGATGAAACAGCGAATGGATATGCCCGCTGCCAGAGACGATCGGCACCGTGCTGCCGGCTTCCAGGAGCTGGGTGTCCTTCATCCGAAGCCGGCCCACCCAGAGATGGGCCGAGACCGGCTCCGCGTTTTCAAACTCGAAGCGCGAGTGGATGCTCGATCCGGCGAGGACGTGGAAGGCCCCGGAGAATTTGTGCTGATGAATGTCCGTGGTGCCGTCCATCCAGAAAAGAATCTGGATGTAAAACCGCGGGTCGTCATAGACCACCAACTCCGGCTCGCCGAAGCCCGACTGGGTTTGAAAAGGCTGCTCATCATCGAGCAGAAAATCCCGGATGAGGGCTGAGACATCCACATTGCCTGCGGGTGGTCGCTCATCGAGCACAGCGCGCGCGATGTCCGGGAAGAGGGCGAGCGAGAAGTTCACCTCCTTCCAGCGGGCTAAAACCGTCCGCCCAAGCTCTGTGAAAAATGGATCCATGAATCCATTTGCGAGCAACCCGCCGAGGGCGGCAAGGCTCATTCTTCCCGGCGGGAGAATCGGGCCGGGCGCCGGTGCGGCAGCTTGCAAGCGGAGCGCAGACGGCGTCTTGCTCTGCGTCCAGCCATGCCCGCCCTTCTGCCGCGGCGCTCCACACTGTCTGCGGCGATGGCAAAGCCGGCCGCAAGCGCGCGGACGTTTTGGAAATTCTGCTGTTGCGCAAATGAATCCGTGGCACTGAGGGTTTACTCATCGTGCTCCGTTCCCCATCCATTCTGATCATCACCGCCGCGCTGACGCTTCGCGCGATCGCGGCGCCGGTGGATTTTGCGCGCGAGATCGAGCCGCTGCTGGCGGACCGCTGCGTGAAGTGTCACGGGCCGGAGAAGCAAAAGGGCGGGCTGCGGCTCGACGTGAAGGCCTCGGCGTTCAAAGGCGGCGACTCGGATGAGCGCGGCATTATTCCCGGACACGCGAGCGACAGCGGAGTGATTCGCGCGGTGATTTCGAAGGATGAAGATGAGCGGATGCCGCCGCGCAAAGGCGGAGGCGAGCCGCTGACGGCGCAGCAAATCGAGCTGCTCCGCCGATGGATCGATGCGGGCGCGGAGTGGCCGGAGTCAGCGACAGGTATTGCCAAAGCGGTCCGCTCGGAGATGAAAGTGACCGATGCGGATCGGCAGCATTGGTCGTTCGTTCCCATTCATGCGGCGGCGCCGCCGACGGTGACGGACACAGCCTGGGGGCGCACTCCGGTGGATGCGTTCGTCCGCGCCGCGCAGGAGGCGAAAGGGATTTCGCCGTCAGCCCAAGCGGATGCACGCACGCTCGTGCGGCGGATCTATTTCGATCTCGTCGGCCTGCCTCCCACGCCAGAGGAAACGGAGCGATGGACCGCGCGCATTGGCGCGTCGCGAGACGGAGTCGCCGCGCTCGTCGA
>JAYTML010000228.1:0-7047 GCA_043728655.1 Chthoniobacter sp.
CGCCTCCGGGTCATCCGTGGCACTGGCCGCGGGCATCCGGCGGACGATGATGTTTGCTAGACGCGCGCGCTTTCCCATTTAACCTGACGCTCCTTCCCACATGAAAAAACTCATCGTATCCGCCCTCCTCGCCGCCAGCCTCGTGCTGGGCTCCTCCGCTGCCCGCGCCGCCGACGCGCCAAAGCCGATCAAGATCCTGCTCCTGACCGGCGGCTGCTGCCACGACTACAAGGCGCAGAAAGACATCCTCAAGAAAGGGCTCGAAGCCCGCGCGAACGTGATCGTGGACCAGATCCACGTGGACGACAAAAGCACCAAGCCGCAGCTCCCAATCTACGGCAATCCCGATTACGCCAAGGGCTACGACCTCGTGATCCACGACGAGTGCTCCGCGGACATCAATGACCCGGCCGTCATCGCCGGCGTGCTCAAGCCGCACCAGGACGGCATCCCCGCGGTGAACCTGCACTGCGCGATGCACAGCTACCGCTTTGGCAACTATGGCAAGCCCGTCGCGGCCGGAGCCGACAATGCGAAGTGGTATGAATACATGGGGATGCAGTCCACCAGCCACGGCCCGCAGGAGCCGATCGACATCGCGTACACGGACAAGGAAAGCCCGATCACGAAGGGCCTCGCGGACTGGACGACGATCAAAGAGGAACTCTACAACAACGTGCAGGTCATGCCCGGCAACGTGGCTCTGGCCAAGGGCAAGCAGGTCACGCACAACAAGAAAAAGCAGGCCGACGGCACCGAGACCGTGGAGGACAAGACCACCGAAACCATCGTCGTCTGGACGAACCTCTATAACAGCAAGACCCGCGTCTTCAGCACCACGATCGGCCACAACAACGCGACCGTGGAAGACGCCAAGTATCTCGACCTCGTCACGCGCGGAGTGCTCTGGGCGACGAACCACCTGAACCCGGACGGCACTCCGGCCACGGGCTTCGGCCCCGGCGGGAAGTAATCGCCGGCCTTTTTTCCTCGATCCTTTAAGGCCGGCGCGCTCCAACCAGCGCGCCGGCCTTTTTCTTTCATCCGCCCGCCTCCTCCCTCCCCCATGAAAACTCTCCTCTCCCTCCTGCTCGCCCTTTTCACCGCGACCTCGCTCGCCCAGGACAAGCCCAAGCCGCTCCGCGCCCTGATGGTCTGCGGCGGCTGCTGCCATGACTACACGGCGCAGAAGAAAATCCTCAGCGAAGGCATCACCGCCCGCGCCAATGTGGAGTGGACGATCGTCCACGAAGACGCGCCAAAGGGCGGCAACGAGAAGCTCCACCGCGTCTCGATCTACGAGAAGCCAAACTGGGCCGAGGGCTACGACATCGTGCTGCACAATGAGTGCTTCGGCGCGGTGGAGGACGTGGCGTTCGTCGAGGGCATCGCTGCGGTGCACAAGGCCGGCGTGCCGGCGGTGATGCTACACTGCTCATCGCACAGCTACCGGGTGGCGAAGACCGACGAGTGGCGGATGTGCGTCGGCATCACCTCGATGAGCCACGAAAAGAACCGCGACCTCGTGGTGAAAAACCTCAAGCCCGAGCACCCGGTGATGAAAGGCTTCCCCGCCGAGTGGCCGAACCCAGCGGACGAACTCTACAAGAACGAGAAGATCTGGCCGACCGCCACGCCGCTCGCGCAGAGCTACGGCGAGGACACGAAAAAGGACCACGTGAACATCTGGGTGAACACGTATGGCAAGGCGAACGTCTTTGCGACCACGCTGGGGCACAGCAATGCGACGATGCAAAGCCCGGTCTATCTCGACCTCGTCACGCGCGGCCTGCTCTGGGCGTGCGGGAAGCTCAATGACGACGGCACTCCCAAGGCCGGCTACGGGCCGGGCGGCAAGTAAGGCCCGCGCCTACTTCAGCGCGTTTTTCAGCAGGAAATCCACGATCGGCCGCGGGTCCTTGAGGCTGTGCGGGTGGTGATCCACGCCCGGCTTCGCGATGACCTCGATCTTTCCGCCGAGCGCCTTGTAGCGCTGCTCCATGAGCACGGTGTTTTCGGCGAAAGGCACGGTTTTGTCCGCGTCGCCGCACACCGAGAGGATGGGGATGCCGGCCTTTGCGAGAGGCGCGAGCAGGTCGAGCGGGTTGCCTTTGAAAGCGGGCGCGGTTTCCTCCGTCAGGCCGTAAATCGCGAGCGCCTGCTGCCAGCAGCGTTTATCGCCGGGGCCCGCGCCCTTTCCGCCGGGCCATGAGCGGATGTCGAGCACCGGCGCGTCGAGATAGAGGGCGGCGGCGTGGGCGGGATGCGCTGCGGCGAAGTTCACGGCGTAGAGCCCGCCGCGGCTGAAGCCTTCGAGCGTCGCGCGCGGATTGAGGGCGTAGTCGCGCACGACGGCGTCGTGAAACTGCGCCATGAGCGCGATCGCCGGAGGCGCGCCGTACATGTCGCTGACTTGGAAAAACGCGACGTGCCAGCCCGCTGCGAGCAGGGCGATGTCCGCCTGCGGCTCGTGGCCGAAAAACTCCGTGCGCCAGATCCAAGGCCTGCCATCGGCGGGGGACTTGGGTTTCACGAGCAGCGCGGCGTGATCGGCGACTTTGAAATCGAGCCGATCATAGCCGTTCCACTGCGAAGCCTTGGGCGCATCCTCAGCGCGCATGGGGACGATGAAAGCGAGGGCCGTGAGTAATGTGGGGAGGACGCGC
Source organism: Chthoniobacter sp. (assembly GCA_043728655.1). Taxonomy (GTDB): domain Bacteria; phylum Verrucomicrobiota; class Verrucomicrobiia; order Chthoniobacterales; family Chthoniobacteraceae; genus Chthoniobacter. The sequence continues at coordinate 2,667 of JAYTML010000228.1, forward strand.
ATGAGGCCCACCCTGGGCCGCGCCATTTCCACGCGCACGTCTATTTCTCCACTCGCGGCGCCGCTCGACACTTTTCGCCGCCCGAGGCTACGATCCGTGCGCCATGAAATCCCCCCTCATGCTTGCGCTCACCCTCTTTGCCCTGATCCTCGCTGCATCCGCGGAGCCCCCGGCCTGGGCGAAAGGATGGGTGATCGCGAGCGTCGTCATCCCTGCGGACGGCGACCTTAAAGATGCCTACGTGGATTTCCAAAAGCCGGACGGCCAGCCGGTCACGCTGACCCCCGGCGTGCAGACCAAAGAGGGCGTCTCCGTGGCCAGCGTCGTATGGGAGGGCACGCCTGTGCGCGCCAAAGTGCGCCTGCGGCAGGGCGGAGAGGTTGCCGATCTTTTTGCCGACGCAGCGCTCGTCGCGAAAAGCACGGTGCAGAAAAAAGCAGCGGGAAGCGTGGTGATCGAGGGGAAATTCATCGAGATGCCCGATGCCGTCGCGCTCGCGCTGAAAGACCCTGCGGGCAATCCGCTCTTTCCACCCGCGGCTCGCGGGAACGCAGCGAAGGGTGCCGCCATTACGGCGGTGTCGATTTTCAAGGCGGGTGAAGAGGCGGCGATTCTCGCCGCGCTGCAAAAGAAGAAGGGCGCCGATCTGCTGAGCGCTCCGCGTGTGACGACACGATCCGGGCAGCGCGCCGTCATCGAGATCATCCGGGAGATGCGCTACGCGACCGCGTGGAAGGAGGACGCGGAAAAAAAGGGCGCGTGGCTGCCAACGGAATTCGAGACCAGAAACGTGGGAGTGACGCTGGAAGCCGAACCGGTACTGCACCCCGACGGCACGATCGATCTCACGCTCACGCCCCAGGTCGTCGCCTATCTCGGCACGGTGGATGTGGAAACCGGAAAGCCGGTCGGGCCGGCAGGAGCGCAAACCGGGATTGAGGCATCGCGAGTCGCCGCAATCGTCCCGTTTCCGGAAGCGGCCGGGCGAAAACTCCGCCCGGTGTTTTCCTCCCGAAAAACCACGACGTCCGTTTCCGTCGCGTCCGGAACCACGCTCGTTTTGGCCGGCCTTTCCGAAACGGAGGCGACCGTGCCCTTTACGCCAAAATCCCCCGGCCGACGCCTCATCGTTTTCATTACCGTCCGGAAACTCGCCGCCGAGTAACGCGGCGCCCGCACTACTCGTCGCCGTCGGCGATGAGGCTGTTGATTTCGCGAACGAGTTTCCGCACCTCCTTCACTTCGTCGAGCTCCACGGGCACGTCCACGCGCTTCGTGGTGATGCGCCGGATTTCCTTGAGGTTCTTCTCCATCGTCACGGCGAGCTTTGTCTTCTTGAAAGTGGGATTCAGCGTGCTCACGCGGTCGAGAAAGTAGTCCATGAGCTCAGGCTGGATCAGCCGGCGGGCACGCTCGGGCGAATAGGTCTCAATGACGATGCTGGTCGTCATCTCCAGCCCGCGGAGCCAGCCGCCGAGGGCCACAAGATGGGCGATTTCCTCGTCCTTCAGCCCGAGCAGCGCGGCCTCGACGTCGGCCTGGGTGCGGACGAGTTCCCCGCGGATGTCGTCCCACTGCTGGCGCGCGGCCTTTTCCAAAATACTGCGGCTGTGCTTGGTCACGTGCTCGCCCACGCCGAGGCCTTTCGCGAGTTTCAGCAAGACGCGACCGACCGGCTCGATGCGCGACTGCTTCTCGGCCGTCACGGTGAGGAAGCCGTCGGCGATGACCGCGCCGGCGCTGAGCGCGAGCCGGGCGCGATCCTGAGGCGTGGCTTCCGGCAGGTCGCGCCATACCTTTTCAAACGGAATCGGCTTGAGAGCATTGAGCTCCTGGAGGACGAGCTGGATGGAGGGGGCTGTGAAGTTGTTCACACCGAGCTCTTCGCGAATGTGATCGAGATCGGCCTGCGCTGGCCTCTGGCCGAAGGCCGCACCGGTGAGGGCGAAGCCGAAAACGGCCAGGGCAGGCCAGCGCGCGCGGAATTTCATGCGAGGGACTTTTCCGAAAAACCCAGCGGAATGCATTACGAATCTTCGCCGATTTTGACACGTTTCAGCCGCTCGTTGGCCGCCTCCCGGAGGGTCGATTTCCAGCTTGACCATCCGGGCCTGCCCGCCATGATTCCGCGCTTGTTCGCGCCCGAAAGGGCCAAAAATCACTATGTTAGGAAGTTTGGGAAACACAATTTGGACAATCTGCTACTTCGTCGTGCTCGCCGGCCTGTCGCTGTACGGGCTGCATCGGTACGTCATCGTCTATCTCTTTTGGAAGAACCGGAACAATCCGCCCCAGCCACTCAGGATTTTTGAAAAGCTGCCGCGGATCACGGTGCAGTTGCCGATCTTCAATGAAATGTATGTGGTCGAGCGACTCCTGAAATCGGTCGCCGCACTGGAGTATCCGCGCGATCTGCTGCAAGTGCAGGTGCTCGATGACTCGACGGATGAGACCACCGCCATCGCCGCGGCGACCGTGGACGAGCTCAGGACGCACGGGCTCGACATCGAACTGGTCCATCGCACGGATCGCACCGGCTTCAAAGCAGGCGCGCTCGAAGCCGGGATGGCGTCCTGCACGGGCGAGTTTGTGCTCATCCTCGACGCCGACTTTGTCCCCGCGCCGGACATGCTGATGAAGACGGTCCATTTTTTCACCGATCCGAAGATCGGCATGATCCAGACCCGATGGGGGCATCTGAACCGGACCTATTCCATCCTCACGCGCGTCCAGGCCATGTTCCTCGACGGGCATCTGCTGCTCGAACAAACCGCCCGGAGTCGCGCCGGACGGTTTTTTAATTTCAACGGGACAGCAGGTCTCTGGCGGCGCACCTGCGTCGCAGACGCAGGTGGCTGGCAGCACGACACGCTGACCGAGGACCTCGACCTCAGCTACCGCGCACAGCTCAAAGGCTGGCGGTTCATTTTCCTGCCGGATCTCGTCACCCCCGCGGAATTGCCGGTGGATATGAACGGCTTCAAATCGCAGCAGCATCGCTGGACGAAAGGCTCGATCCAGACCTGCATGAAACTGCTCCCTGCTGTCTGGCGTGCGGACCTGCCCCTGCTGATCAAACTCGAATCGACCGCACACCTGACCTCGAACTACGCCTACTTGCTCCTCTTTCTGCTCTGCGTGCTGATGCACCCATCGACGGGGGACAACGGGCATGTCTCCTGGCACGCGCTCCTTATTAACATCCCGATCTACCTTTCCGCGTCCCTCCCCGCTGCGATTTTCTATGTGGTCGCGCAGCGCGAGTTGCACCCGAAGTCGTGGCTGAAAGAAATCCTGCTTCTGCCGATGGTCCTCGCCCTCGGCATCGGCCTCGCCATCAACAATGCGCGCGCGGTGATCGAGGCGATGCTCGGCCACCAGTCTGAGTTTACGCGTACGCCAAAGTACGGCATCCAGAGCAATACCCAGTCGTGGAAAAAGGCCCGTTACATCCCGATCAAGACGGTGCTCCCGTTCGTCGAGCTGCTCTTCGCGATCTATTTCAGCTACCTGCTTGGATCGGCCGCGGCCCACGAGCAGTGGCTGAACGCGATGTTCCTCTCGCTCTTTCTTGTCGGTTTCGCCTACGTCGCCCTTTGCTCGCTCGCGCAATGGATGCCGAGCCTCCGTTTTCCGGGCCGCGATTCGGGCGCTCCGCTGCCCGTCTGATCGGCGAAAGCCCGATCTGACCCCTGCGGCGACCGGGCACCGCAGGCGTTTTCAGTAATGGGAGGCCTCGTTGCCTGCACGGGCACGACGGATGCTTTCCATAATTTCCATGACACTGAACCGCTGGATCGCTTGTTTCGGCACATTCCTGGCCACCGTCGCCGGACCCGTCCGGGGGCTTGCCGACACCGCGATCATCGTCAGCGTCTCTGAGCAAAAACTCGCCGTCATCGAAAACGGGCAGCGGGTCGCGCAGTTTCCCATCTCAACTTCCAAATTCGGACTCGGCGACCGCCCGCGCAGTTATGCCACGCCGCTCGGCCTGCTCGAAGTCGCCGCGAAAGTCGGAGCCGGTGCTCCGCAAGGAGCCGTCTTCAAAGGCCAGCGCTTCACTGGCGAAGTCCTTCGGCCCAATTCACCCGGCCGGGATCCCATCGTCACGCGCATCCTCCACCTCCGCGGACTCCAGTCGGGGAATGCCCGCGCTTTCGACCGCGGCATCTACATCCACGGCACGCCCGAGGAGCGGAAAATCGGCCGTCCAGCCAGCTATGGCTGCATCCGCATGCGCTCTCGCGATGTGGTGCGGGTATTCGACGTCACGCCGGTCGGCACGCGGATCGAGATCGTGACGACCTCGATCAATCGCGCGCTCGCCCAGTTTTCGTTCGCGCAGCTCCACGGCCACCGACTGGCGGCAGACTGACCGCCA